>JAMIQN010000047.1:0-3998 GCA_035914595.1 Chitinophagaceae bacterium
CAAACTGCTTCTTGTATTCGTCAAGGTCATCGCGTGAAGTTGTAATCAGGCCCTTGCTGTCGAACATGTACATGTTGTGCACATCCGCGCCCAGCGCGAGATAGATGCGGCAGCAGGAAATAGCAGAAGCGCCGGCACCAGAAATGACGATACGTGCTTTGGAAATATCCTTGCCTACCAGCTCCAGCGCATTGAGCAGCGCGGCTCCCGAGATGATGGCCGTGCCATGCTGGTCGTCGTGCATCACCGGAATGGAAAGGCTTTCCTTGAGCTTTTGCTCGATGGCGAAACACTCCGGCGCTTTTATGTCTTCGAGGTTGATGCCACCAAAAGTTGGCTCCAGAGCCTTCACCACGCGGACAAATTCTTCCGGGTCGTGGGCATTCAGTTCAATGTCGAATACATCTATGTCAGCAAATATTTTGAACAAAAGCCCTTTCCCTTCCATGACCGGCTTACTGGCTTCCGGGCCAATATTGCCGAGGCCCAAAACGGCTGTACCATTTGTGATAACGGCAACAAGATTGCCTTTGGCAGTGTATTGATAAACGTCTTCGGGATGGGCCGCAATTTCTTTGCAGGGGTCAGCGACGCCGGGGCTATAGGCAAGCGCTAAATCGCGCTGCGTCTTGGTTTCTTTGGTTGGTATGACTTCAATCTTGCCGGGGCGCCCCTTTCGGTGATATTCCAGAGCGTCTTCCTTTCTGATCAGGTGTGACATAAGGCTGCAAATTACGCCCGATGCTGCGCGGGCTTCATCGAATTGACCCCTATCATTATCGTTCCATCAGCCTCTTATGCGCTTTGGCCGCCGTCATTCTCACGTACATTGTGCCCCCAATTTTTAGGCTTTTCCGTCGTTATTTCTTTCATCCCACATGAGAAATCTCAGCTTTCTTCTGCTGCTTTCCCTATTTGCTCTTTCCTGTTCCAAGACAGATGAACCCGGAGACCCTCAGACGGGTCGATTTAACATCACCGGAGTTCAAGATGTAGATCTGAGCAACAGTTCTATTGGATCGGCAACTATCACACTTAACGTAACACCCGTAGGTGCGGCAGACACGGTCCAGCTTTCTGTGGACGATATTCCTAATGGTGTAAATGTGAGCTTTACGCCCCGCGATGGTATCACTGCATTTTCGACCACCATGCGCATCTGGACTGACTTCTCCGGCCAAGGAGGGACTTATGTACTCAAGCTGCGGGGGGTGGGCCATTCCGGTGAGCGCACCTATCCGTTCAAACTGACACTGGCACCTTACAATGGCTGGCAATTCGGTTCTGAAGTTTTCCAAAAGGTTTGGCTTCATAGGAACACGACCGGCACCTACAAATTCATTCAGGTGATGGCGACCAACGGGGCGATGATGCGCCTCTCACTGCCCGCTGGCATGGACCTGCCCACTAAGACCACCGAGTATCACATCACCAGCGACAGCGTTGCCAATGCCATGCAGATTACCCTGTATGATGGCCCCAATATCTGGAGTGCAACAGGCCACAAAAGCACCGATCCAAATCAGCCGGCGACCGGTCAGATCATTGTGGATTCAATCCAGAAGTACATCTTCAAATGCAGCAATGTGGAGATGACCAACGGCATTGACAAACGCAATCTGGATTGCAACTTCATGGAATAAGAGAGATGTGCCAAGCCGGATCAGGCCTGAGAATTTCCGCTAAGCAGATATACCACAGCCATCCGAATGGCAACCCCGTTTTCTACCTGCTCCAGGATGATGGAATTGGGGCTGTCGGCCACATTGCTGGCCAGTTCCACACCCCGGTTGATAGGGCCCGGGTGCATGATGATGATTTCCTTTTGAAGGCCCTGAAGCATCTCGCGATTGATGCCGTAATACATCGCGTATTCGCGCAGCGTTGAAAAGAGCGGCTTGTGCTGGCGCTCTAACTGAATGCGCAACACATTGGCTACTTCGCACCACTGAAGGGCCTTTCGCACATCATACTCCACCCGCACACCGAGGGCTTCAATGTCTTTCGGAATGAGCGTGGGCGGCCCGCTAACCATCACCTCTGCACCCAATTTGCCCAGGCAATAAATATTGGAAAGAGCAACGCGCGAGTGCATGATGTCGCCAATGATGGCAATACGTTTCCCATTCAAATCACCCAGCTTTTCGCGCATGGAAAAAGCGTCCAGCAAAGCCTGCGTCGGATGTTCATTGGTGCCATCCCCGGCATTGATGATGGCAGCATCCGTGTGGCGCGCCAGAAACCAGGGAGCACCGGACGCGGAGTGGCGCATCACCACCATGTCCACCTTCATCGCAAGGATGTTGTGCACCGTGTCAATGAGGGTTTCGCCTTTGGAGACAGAAGAGCCGGAAGCCGAAAAATTCACCACATCCGCCGAGAGGCGTTTTTGTGCCAGCTCAAAAGAGATGCGGGTGCGGGTTGAATTTTCGAAGAAGATGTTGGCGATGGTGGTGTCGCGCAGGGCCGGCACTTTCTTGATGGGCTGCCGGAGGACTTCCTTAAAACGCTCAGCAGATTGAAAGATGGTGTGGATGTCTTCTGTAGGAAGCTCCTTGATGCCGAGCAGGTGTTTTACCGAAAGCGCCATGCGCGCGAAATTAGTTGAGCTTGGGAATCGGGTTGAAGGCTTCCTTGAATTGCGCTATTGCGCCGCCGTCTTGAACTCGCTGGTGAAGTGAAATTCGATGTCGGGATTGTTTTGGCGCTCCGTGTTCAGGTACCATTCGCTCTGGGCCAGATAGACGAGATTCCCGTCTTTGTCCTCCATGATGTTGGCCTGTTTGAAGCGGGCAAAATCCTCAATCTTTTTCTTATCGCCGGTGATCCAGCAAGCCTTGTAAAAGCTGAGCGGCATGAAGGCACAGCTTGCACCATACTCCTGTAAGAGGCGATATTGAATCACTTCAAACTGCAGATCACCGACACAGCCAATCACCTTGCGGTGGCCACCGTGCTGCGTGAAAAGTTGCGCCACACCTTCATCGGTCAGTTGTCGTATTCCCTTTTCAAGCTGTTTGGTCTTCATCGGGTCCTTGTTGACCAGTTCGCGGAATATTTCGGGTGAAAAGGTGGGAATGCCTGTAAACTGTAGCATTTCGCCCTGCGTCAGCGTGTCACCAATTTTGAAATTGCCTGTGTCAAAAAGGCCAACGACATCGCCGGGAAAGGCCTCTTCAATGACGTCTTTTTCGCGGGCCAGAAAGGAGTAGGGATTGGAGAATCGCATGTCCTTGTCTAAGCGAGTATGCTTGTAATAGGTATTGCGGGCAAAGCGGCCCGAGCATACACGCAAGAACGCAATCCGGTCGCGGTGGCGGGGATCCAGATTCGCATGAATCTTAAAAATGAAACCACTGAACTTCTCTTCGTTCGGCGCTACAAAACGCTTGTCTGTCTCACGCCCCAGCGGCTTGGGCGCAATCTGAATGAAGACATCCAGCAATTCCTTCACACCAAAATTGTTGACCGCAGAGCCGAAGAAAACGGGAGCTACTTCCGCCGCCAGATAACGATTCTGATCTAAGGCTCCATACACGCCTTCCAGCAGCTCTACATCGTCTCGAAGCTGGCGGGCATCGCGCTCGCCCACCCTTTTGTCGAGCACCGAATCGGCTAAGTCCGCAATAGGAATGGAGTTTTCTTCGCTTTGCTTCTGGCCCGGGCTAAACAGCAGCAGGCTTTTCTGGTGCAGGTTGTAAACACCTTTGAATTCCTTGCCGCTATTGATGGGCCAGGTCATCGGGTGCAGCGAAATGTTCAACTCCTTTTCGATTTCATCCAGCAGGTCAAAAGGCAGCTTGCCATCGCGGTCCATCTTGTTGATGAAAACGATTACCGGCGTGGCGCGCATCCGGCAGACCTCCATCAGGCGGCGCGTTTGCTCTTCCACCCCATTCACAGAATCCACCACCAGAATCACCGAGTCCACAGCAGTAAGGGTTCGGTACGTGTCCTCTGCGAAGTCTTTGTGGCCGGGCGTATCCAGCAGGTTGATG
>JAMIQN010000048.1:0-6994 GCA_035914595.1 Chitinophagaceae bacterium
TCTGCCTTCTAATCCTTCTTCCACCATGCAATTATTCGATGTCTATCCTTTGCAAGACGTAAGTGTAAGCCACGCCGAAGGCTCTTATGTCTGGGATGAAAATGGAACCCGCTATCTGGACCTTTATGGTGGTCATGCTGTCATTTCGATCGGGCACAACCATCCGCATTACATCCATCGCATCACAGAGCAACTTGGTCGGATCGGCTTCTACTCCAATTCCGTGAAGCTGCCAATTCAGGAAGAGCTGGCTTCATTGCTGGGCGAAGTATCCGGGAAAAATTCCTACCGCCTTTTTCTATGCAATAGTGGTGCTGAAGCCAATGAAAATGCGTTGAAACTCGCCTCCTTCCATACCGGGCGAAAGAAGGTGGTCGCCTTTACCGGCGCCTTTCATGGCCGCACTTCACTGGCCGTTTCCGTCACCGACAATCCAAAAATTCGTGCGGCTGTCAACGAAACGGACTGTGTTCAATTCCTTCCTTTCAATGACGTGGCGGCGCTCGAAAATTGGTTTCAAAAAGAAGGGGAACAGACGGCTGCCGTCATCGTTGAAAGTATTCAGGGGGTGGCGGGCATCCGGCTGGCAAGTGTCGAATTCCTTCAAGCCATCCGCAGGCTTTGCAGTGAATGGGGTAGCGTCTTTATAGCCGATGAAGTGCAGGCCGGCTATGGTCGTAGCGGACACTTTTTTGCAACGGACGCAAGCGGTGTGGAAGCCGACATCTACACCATGGCTAAAGGAATGGGCAATGGATTTCCGGTGGCAGGCATCCTCATCGCGCCCCACATAGAAGCGAAGCATGGCATGTTGGGAACCACCTTCGGAGGTAACCCGTTGGCCTGCGCTGCGGCTCTTGCTGTGTTGGAAGTGATGCGCGATGAAAAACTCATGGAGAATGCAACGCGCACCGGTGAATGGCTCAGGCAGGAGATGGCTTTGTTGTCCGGCATTACATCGCTGCGCGGGCGCGGTCTGATGATTGGCTTTGACGTAGCACAGAGCTCACAACTCCGTCAATCGCTTTTGCATCGTCACCACATCTTCACGGGTGCTTCCGGCACACAAACCATTCGACTGCTGCCTGCCCTGAACCTGCAACGCGACGACGCAAGGTTTTTCCTTGATGCCCTTCAGCAGGAACTCAGTTCCCTTGACGAAAGGGATCCTTCTCACTATCCAACCCTTCAGAACGCTTGAGCCGATGCAGCATTTTCTATCCGCAAATGATGTAACCGACATAGACGCCTTGCTTGCGTTAGCATCTGCCTACAAAGCCTCGCCACTACGCGATGCACAACTGGGTGTCGGGAAACGCATCGGTCTGCTCTTTCTCAATCCTTCGTTACGCACACGCCTGAGCACGCAGATCGCGGCGCGCAACCTCGGCATGGAAGCCATTGTGATCAACATGGATGGTGAGGGCTGGCGGCTGGAACTGGAAGATGGCGCCATCATGAATGGCAGCAGCGTGGAGCATATCCGCGATGCAGCGCCGGTGCTGGGCAGCTATTTCGATTTGATTGGCATCCGAAGTTTTCCTTCTCTGCAGGATCGTGAAACCGATTATCAGGAAGCATTGCTGCATCAGTTGGTGAAGTATGCCGGCGTTCCCATTCTTAGTTTGGAAAGCGCCACACTGCATCCGCTTCAAAGCCTTGCAGACCTTCTGAGCATTCGCGAAAACTGGCAAGAGGCAAGGAAGCCCAAAGTGGTGCTGAGCTGGGCGCCACATCCCAAAGCACTACCGCAATGCGTGGCCAATTCATTTGCACAATGGGTGAATGCCTGGGGTGAGGCCGAGTTGGTCATCACGCATCCGAAAGGCTACGAGCTGCATGAATCGTTTTGCGGAACGGCGCAGATCGAATATGACCAGCAGCGTGCACTGGAAGGTGCCGACTTCGTGTATGTCAAAAACTGGAGTGCCTACCATGACTATGGTGCCATGCCAGCCGTACGCGACGACTGGATGCTGCGGCCTGAAAGCCTTGCAGGAACCAATCAGGCTAAGGTGATGCACTGTCTTCCGGTTCGCCGGAATGTGGAGCTGAGTGACGCCATTCTTGACGGGCCGGATTGCCTGACCACCACGCAGGCGACCAACCGCGTATGGGCAGCGCAGGCCGTGCTTTCTCAACTCATTCAAACCCTGAAAAAAAGCACATGATTACGATTGTGAAAATCGGAGGCAGCATCATGGATGATGCGCAACGGCTTCGAAAATTCCTGCAAGATTTTGTCGCGGTCGAAGGACCCAAAATATTGGTGCACGGAGGTGGCAAGCTGGCTACGAAACTGGGAGAACGGCTGGGTATCCCTTCCAAGTATTCGGAAGGCCGGCGCATTACGGACGCGGCTACGCTGGAGTTGGTGACAATGGTGTATGGCGGCCTAATCAACAAACAAATCGTTGCGCAGCTACAGGCTTCAGGCTGCAACGCTATTGGCCTTACGGGCGCTGACGGCAATTCGATGCAGGCAGTGCAGCGACCGGTAGGTGAAATAGACTTTGGGTTCGTAGGCGATGTCGTAGCAGATGGTGTCAACACGCACATGATACAAACTCTGCTTGCGGCCGGCATGACACCTGTGCTTGCACCGCTCACGCACGATGGCAAAGGCTCGTTGCTCAACACCAACGCTGACACGATAGCGCAGGAAGTGGCACGGGCTCTTGCTTCCGAGCAAGCGGTTCGATTGGTGTTTTGCTTCGACAAGCCAGGCGTGATGGACGCCAAGCTGGAGCCTGAATTGCTCTTGTCCGTGATTGATCGCAGCACCTTCGCAAGCCTTCGCGCACAAGGCGTCATCACCGATGGGATGGTGCCAAAGCTCAGCAATGCCTTTGTCGCATTGGATGCCGGCGTTCAGGAAATAATCATCGGACAGGCAGAAGTATTACCCTCACTCATTCTTGGAAAAGCCGGAACGAGAATTCAATGAGCACACATTCATTTAGTGTAGAAGAGGAAGGGCTCGTTGGCCAGTTGACGCATGACGCCATAGACCTGCTGCAGCAGCTTATTGCCACGCCTTCCTTCAGCCGCGAAGAACAGAACACGGCCACATTGCTCCAGCGCACGATTGAGAGTTATGGATTCACGCCACAACGCTGGGGCAACAATGTGGTTGTGCGCAGCCGTCATTTCCAGCCGGAAAGGCCAACGCTGTTACTGAATTCGCATCACGACACGGTTCGGCCAAATGCCGGCTACAAGCGTTCGCCATTTCAGCCAGCAATAGAAGGAGGCAAGCTTTTCGGGCTTGGCAGCAATGACGCAGGCGGTTGTCTCGTAAGCCTGCTAGCTGCTTTTCGCTTTTTCGAGGCAATGGAGGATGCAGCATACAATCTCGTTTTTGCAGCTACTGCAGAAGAAGAAATTTCGGGGAGCGGAGGCATTGAAAGTATCCTGCCTAAGCTGGGAAAAGTTGCCGGTGCCATCGTGGGCGAACCAACGGGAATGGAAATGGCTGTTGCGGAGCGCGGCCTGCTGGTTTTGGATTGCGAGGTGATGGGCGTGTCCGGACATGCGGCAGGCAACGACGGTGTCAATGCTATTCATAAAGCACTTCCGGACTTAGCGTGGTTTGGCAGCTATCACTTCCCGAAGGCCTCGCCGATGCTCGGTGAATGCAAGATGAGTGTGACGATTATTCATGCAGGAACGCAACACAACGTAACGCCCGCCTCCTGCAGTTTCACAGTGGACATACGGATGAATGAGTGCTACACCCACGAAGAAATTTTAGAGATCATCCGCAGTCATGTAGGCTGCCAGGTTCATCCACGCAGCCAGCGCCTGCGTGCCACATGCATGGCGGAAGATCATCCACTGGTGCAGGCCGGACGGCGTTTGGGAAAAGAGAGCTATGGCTCGGCCACGCTTTCCGACAAGGCGCTGATGCCCTTTCCTGCTTTGAAAATGGGCCCCGGCCAGACTTCACGCAGCCATGCGGCCGATGAATTCATTTACCTCAGTGAGATAGAAAACGGCATTCGCGATTACATCTTACTGCTCAAACAAGTGCTATGAAAATTTGGAGTAAAGAAGGTGCCGAACAAATAGACGCGTTGGTAGAAGCCTTTACTGTTGGCAGCGATCGCGATTTTGATTTGGTGCTTGCACCTTACGACGTTCAGGGCAGCCTCGCGCACATCAAAATGCTGCATAGCGTGGGCCTGCTTTCTGAAACCGATTATGAGGCTTTATCCGGCGCCCTGCAAGACATTGCCGAAGAGATTCGGGAAGGGCGATTCCACATTTCATCAGAGGTGGAAGATGTGCATTCTCAAATTGAGTTTCTATTGACGGAACGCCTGGGAGATGCCGGCAAACGCGTGCATACGGGGCGCAGCAGGAATGATCAGGTAGCCGTAGATCTGAAACTCTACCTGCGGGATGAAGTGCTTTCGATCAAGACGCTTTGCCAAGAGCTTTTTGATGTGTTGCTTGCCTTAAGCGAAACTCATCGTCATGTGCTGTTGCCGGGTTATACACACCTGCAGGCCGCGATGCCTTCCTCTTTTGGCTTGTGGTATGCGGCCTGGGCAGAATGCCTCGTGGATGATATGGAGCTATTGGCGGCGGCCTATGCCGTGGTGAACAAGAACCCGCTGGGCAGTGCGGCAGGCTATGGTTCATCCCTACCCTTGGACCGCCAGATGACGACGGATTTATTGGATTTTCGGGCGATGCACTACAATGTGATTGCGGCACAAATGAGCCGGGGACGGACAGAAAAGATCGTGGCAGAAGCGCTTTCTTCTATCGCTGGAACCCTTGCCCGAATGGCGATGGACATTTGTCTGTACGTGAGCCAGGACTATGACTTCCTGCAATTCCCGGACGCGCTGACGACGGGCAGCAGCATCATGCCGCACAAGAAAAATCCGGACATCTTCGAGCTGGTTCGTGGGCGCTGCAATCGGATTCAGGCGCTGCCAAATGAGCTGACACTGCTGCTCAGCAACCTGCCCTCGGGCTATCATCGCGACCTGCAACTGACGAAGGAAATTTTATTCCCCGGTATTGCCGATTTGAAATCCTGCCTGAAAATTCTGGCTTTTGCCTTACCCCAGGGAAAGCCCCGTGGGCACATCCTTGATGACCTGAAATACCGCTTTCTTTTCAGTGTAGAATCGGTGCATGCCTTGGTGCGGGAAGGCTTGCCCTTTCGCGAAGCGTATCAAAAAGTAGGTAAGGCAATTGCCGATGGCAGCTATGCTCCTACACCTATTCAGCCCGAGGATCATCAGCATCAGGGAGCGATGGGCAACTTGATGTTGGCAGAAATCAGAGCTCTTTGGGAAGTTGTGAGCGAGAAATTCTAATTCACTTTTTAAGATGAAAGAACGGTGCCGTTAATGGGCCTTGTTATCGTTTCACATTTCAATCCTTTTAGAAAAAGCAAGCGCCTCAGAAAATCTGAGGCGCTTGCTTTTATGGAATCTTAAAGGGTAGCATCAATGCTCTTCCTCCCCGGGGCGGAGGGGCACAGTTTGCGGTACGAAATCGTTTCCGTTGCCATCATCCTTGTAGTCATAAGCCCAACGATAGACGGTAGGAATTTCACCGGGCCAGTTGCCGTGACCGGGCTTGATTGGTGTCGTCCATTCGAGGGTGGTAGAACCCCAGGGGTTGTTCGTAAGCACCTTCTTGCCTTTCCAAATTGACGAGAAGAAGTTCACGAGGAAGAGGAGCTGCGCGAAGAAGGTAATGATAGCGCAGATAGAGATGAAGCTATTGAGCGATTGGAATTGCTTAAAACTTTCCCAGGCGCTGTAGTCAAAGTAGCGACGAGGCATGCCTGCTACACCTTCATAGTGCATGGGCCAGAAGATGAGGTAGGCGCCGATGAACGTAAGCCAGAAGTGGATGTAGCCAAGTGTGTTGTTCATGTAGCGGCCAAACATCTTGGGGAACCAGTGATAGATACCTGCGAACATGCCCATGAAGGCCGACACACCCATCACAAGGTGGAAGTGGGCAATCACGAAGTAGGTGTCGTGGAGGTGAATATCCAAAGCAGAGTTACCAAGGAAGATGCCGGTAAGACCGCCGGAGATGAACATCGAAACGAAGCCGATGGCAAACATCATTGGGACATTGAAACGAAGCTTACCACGCCAGATGGTCGTCAGCCAGTTGAAGGTCTTCACGGCAGAAGGCACCGCAATGAGCAGCGTCATCAACACGAAAATGGAACCAAGGAATGGGCTCATACCGGCTACAAACATGTGGTGCGCCCATACCAAGAACGACAGGCAGGTAATGCCCACCAGCGAAATCACCATCGCGAGATATCCAAAGATGGGCTTACGCGAATTGGTAGATAAGATTTCCGAAGCGATACCCATGCCAGGCAGCATGATGATGTACACTTCCGGGTGACCGAGGAACCAGAAGAGGTGCTGGTACAGGATCGGTGAGCCACCCACATGAGCCAGAGCCTTCCCGTTGATGAAAATTTCTGAGAGGTAGAAGGAGGTGCCGAAGTTGCGATCGAAGATGAGGAGCACGAAACCGGAGAGCAGTACCGGGAACGACAGGATGCCAATGATCGCCGTAAAGAACAGAGCCCAAACGGTGAGTGGCAGGCGCGTCATGCTCATGCCTTTCGTACGCATGTTGAGGACGGTACTTACATAGTTAAGGCCCCCAAGCAAAGTGGACACAACGAAGAGCGCCATCGCAATGAGCCATAAGTCCATTCCCAATCCGGAACCTAACGAGGCTTCCCGCAACGCCGACAGAGGCGGATAGGCCGTCCAGCCTCCGGCTGCAGGCCCCGTTTGAACAAACAGGGAAGAGAACATGACCACACTGGCTGTGAAGAAGAACCAGTAAGAGAGCATATTCATGAATGGCGAGGCCATGTCGCGCGCGCCCACCTGCAGCGGAATCAGGAAGTTGGCGAAGGTGCCTGAGAGACCGGCTGTAAGTACGAAGAAGATGAGGATCGTACCGTGCATGGTGACCAGGGCGTAGT
>JAMIQN010000049.1:0-2303 GCA_035914595.1 Chitinophagaceae bacterium
CCCAACCGGAACATGCACCTGCACACACACCTGCATCGCCTTTTGTAGGGCCAGCCTCAAGCCTTCGGCATCACAGATTCCCTCTTCCAGCAAAGCGCTGGCCACATGCGGCATAACCACCTGGTCTTCATCCGCCCGCTCCTGTCGGTCGTCCTCAAAAACGATGATTGTCCCCTGAACTTTCATACTGCTATTTTTTTGACCGATTCACCATTTCCTGAATGGCAATCAAATCTTGCCGGCTCAAATCCCTCGGGCTAACGAGCACTAAGCGCACATACGCATCGCCCCATTTCCCGGGCTGATCATACTTCGGCATTCCCTGGCCTTTCATCCGCAAAAGTTTTCCCGAATCGCTGCCTGGAGGAATCGTGAGGCTGAGCCTTTCGTTCAGCGTCTCCACAATCACCTTTCCACCCACAATAGCTGTAAGCGAGCTCACCGGCAGATCTATGTAGATATCATCTCCGTCGCGATTGAATCGTGCATCTTTCAGTACCTGAACGAGGAGGAGCAAATCTCCGGCGCGCCCTCCCTGAACTCCCGGCGCACCACGCCCTTTCAGGCGAAGTAATTGACCGTCTGCAATACCCGGCTTAAGCTTGAGATTGACGCGCTGGCCATTGATGTCCAACTCTTTCGTTACGCCGCGGAATGCCTCCTCCAGTGTGATGCTGATAGCTGCCTGTAAATCTGAACCTCGATAGGGTCTATTGCCACGCTGCCCGTTTCCGCCAAAAAACTGACCAAAAAAATCGGAGAAATCGCCGCCCTGCGCATCACCCATGAAATCATTGGGGTCAAACCCTTCAAAGCCCCGGGCGCTGCCGGCTCCGGTTGCTGCACCTTGCGCCTTCATCTGATCATAAAACTTCCAGTTGGCACCGAGTGCATCATAACGTTTCCGTTTTTCAGGGTCTGAAAGCACATCGTAGGCTTCATTAATCTGCTTGAATTTCTCTTCTGCTTCCTTGTTCCCAGGGTTCTTATCCGGGTGGTATTTTATGGCCAGCTTCCGAAAGGCCTTCTTAATTGTCTCGTCGTCTGCCTTTTTATCTACGCCCAGAAGGCTGTAGTAGTCAGTGGCCATACACCAATGCAGTTTTCACTTGAAAAAGCCGCAGCTCTATGATGCAGGCATTTTCACCGGCAAAGGCTGCTCTTCCTCTGCTCCCTTTCAGGAAAAGACTGTGCCAGCCCATGCTCTTTTCTAAAGAGTTTTGATAGTGAAAAAGGCAAACCAAAGCCTTCATTTCACTGTCAGCTCAAACGCCTTCATAAAGAATTTTCAGCCCGGGTAGGTTCTGAAACGGAATAGTTTTACGCGCATGGCATTCAGCATTCTTCGAGACAAGCCAGGGAAGCTCTTCCTTGCCCTAACTGCATTCTTTGTAGCCAACGCCGTCATCGCAGAGTGCATCGGCTCGAAACTTTTTTCTCTGGAACGGACCGTCGGACTGACACCTCATCCTTTCACTCTTTTTGGCCAAAGCGGGCTGACTTATGTGCTCACCTGCGGCGTCATCCTCTGGCCACTTGAGTTTGTGCTGACGGACATCGTCAATGAGTTCTATGGGCCGAAGGCAGTGCGCCGCATATCCATGATTGCAGCGGTGCTGATCGGCTATGCTTTTCTCATGTTCTATCTGGCTATCCACGTTCCGGCTGACGTCTCATTTTGGACAGGCTCTCAGCAAAGCGAAGGGGTTCCGGATATGCAGGCTGCATTTGCTTCCATCTTCGGGCAGGGCATGTGGATTATCCTGGGCAGCCTGACGGCCTTTCTCATCAGCCAACTTGTGGACGTGTATGTCTTCCATCGCATCAAGCGGGTTACCGGCGAGCGCAATGTCTGGCTTCGTGCTACGGGCAGCACTTTCGTATCTCAGCTTGTGGATTCCTTTGTTGTGCTTGGTATCGCCTTCGGAATTGGCAAGGGCTGGACTTGGCAACGCGTTCTCGCTATCGGCCTGGTGAATTATAGTTACAAAGCCCTTATGGCTCTTATCCTTACGCCGCTCATCTATCTCGCAGAAGCAAGAATAGCGGCCTACTTCGGGCGCGAATTGACGCATCAAATGAAGCAGGCCGCTATGGGCAAAAACGCGGAATGAAGAACCACTGCGTTTCGCGCAGCAACGATTCATTACTTCGGGCCAAACCGATAGCCGACAGAAATCTGAATGGACGGAGTGCGCAGTAAATCTCTGGCTACACGCTTTGAGCCTTCTGTCTTCGAGTTGTCCCAGAAGCTTTGCGTGATGCGGCCATCCACGTAGATGTTTGGCGTAAACATGTAACCA
>JAMIQN010000050.1:0-9544 GCA_035914595.1 Chitinophagaceae bacterium
GTGCGGTAGCTGCGGCGGACCAGGGCCTGTGCGGCGAGGTGAAAAACGAAGTTTGGTTGAAAGTCGGTGATAGCCTTGGCCAGTTTCTCTTTTTCACTCAGGTCAGCAATGATGGAATGGCAAAGAGTATCACCATTGATTTGGTTGTAAAGGTCCTGCGGGTGTTCAGGGGCCAGCGCATAGCCGGTGATTTCGGCACCGAGCCGATGCAACACCTGCAGCATCCAGGCCCCTTTGAAGCCGGTATGGCCGGTGAGGAAGATGCGCTTGCCCTTTAGGGCGTCGTTCGTCGTTCGTCGTTCGTCGTTCGTCATTGGTCGTTCGTTGCCGAAGTGTGTTTATCCTGCCAGCGGCGCCGTGTCTCTACCGCGTCCTTTGTTGCTGATACTTTTTATGAGTGCTGCGATCAAGGCAGAAATGCGATTACATTTTTCCAGGAAGGCACTCTGTTCGGGCTGCTCAATGAAACCAAGGCTTCCGGCCAAATGAATCAACGAGCGTACTTCCCCTGCCGAGCCTTTTGCGATATATAGCATTCTTACAAAATCAGCATCGGTACCACGTTCAAATCCTTCGGCAATATTGCTAGAAATGGAAACGACTGCACTTCTGATCTGAGCACGATAATCAGGGTCTGCATTTCTGGAAAATACACGATATACATCCTGCGCCAGTTCCTGCCCCAATTGCCAGGATAAGATGTCTTCAAACTTCTGAATACCCATCTATTCTATGCTGAAGATTAAACGACGAATGACTCTTAAAATGACGAAAGACGAATGACGTCCTAAATCCAAGGTGCCTTCCCCTTTTCCCAAAGGGCCTCGAGTTCCTCTTTATCTCGCAGGGTGTCCATCGCTTTCCAAAACTGATGATGGCGGTAGGCAGCGATCTGCCCATCACGGGCGAGGTCGTCCAAAGGCTGACGTTCCCACATCACATTGTCTGCATCATCGTGCAGATAATTCCGGATTTCAGGGTTCAGGACAAAGAAGCCGCCATTGATCCAGGTGCCACTATCGGCGGGTTTTTCTTCAAAAGAGGTGATATGACCATCCTCTTTCATTTTGATCACGCCAAAGCGGCTGGTAGCCTGGATGGCCGTCATGGTGCAGATGCGACCGGAGGATTGATGGAATTGCAGCAGGGCATCCAGGTTGACATTCCCCACGCCATCGCCATAGGTGAGCATGAAGGGTTCGTCTTTGGTGTAGGGCAGCACGCGGCGCAGGCGGCCTGCGGTCATAGTGTCGAGGCCCGTTTCCACCAGTGTAATCTTGAAAGGCTCCGCGAAGTTGTCGTGCACCTCCACGCTGTTGTCGGCGAGATTCACCGTGAGGTTGGCGTTGTGGAGGTAGTAATTGATGAAATACTCTTTAATCATCCAGCCTTTGTAGCCGAGGCAAATGATGAATTCATTATGGCCATAGGCGGCGTAGATTTTCATGATATGCCAGAGGATGGGCTTCCCGCCAATGGCAATCATGGGTTTGGGCCTGAGCTGGCTTTCTTCAGAGATACGCGTACCGCGGCCTCCGGCGAAGATGACGACTTTCATGTGGGGCGAAAATAGAGGCGAATGATGATTGACCCCGAAGCGGGAATCGGAGCCGTGGGCGGGGCTATGGGCACTCGTAAATTTGCGCCCATGAATTACAAGCGGCTGCTCGTTACTGCGGCCTTACCATACGCAAATGGCCCCGTGCATATTGGTCACCTGGCCGGCTGCTACCTCCCTGCCGATATCTACGTCCGTTATCAGCGCACCCGGGGCCGGGATGTGCGCTTTGTCTGCGGATCTGATGAACATGGGGTACCGATTACCATCCGTGCCATGAAAGAGGGGGTTACCCCACAGCAGGTGGTGGACAAATATCACGCGCTCATCCGTGATTCTTTCGCCGAGATGGGCATCAGCTTCGACATCTATTCGCGTACTTCCAACCAGCTTCACCACGAAACGGCTCAGGCCTTTTTCAAAAAGCTTTATGATGATGGCGTCTTTGAGGAGCGCGAGAGTGAACAATATTTTGACCCTGAGAAAAACGTCTTTCTCGCCGACCGCTATATCGTAGGTACCTGCCCCGTTTGTGGCAATCCCAATGCCTACGGTGATCAGTGTGAGAAATGCGGCAGCTCACTTTCACCCGAACAGCTCATCAATCCACGTAGTGCACTGAGTGATGCTGTTCCTGTAAAGCGCAAGACACGTCACTGGTATTTCCCGCTGAATAAGTATGAAGACTGGCTGCGGGAATGGATTGTAGAAGGCAAGAAAGGCGAGTGGAAATCGAACGTGTATGGACAATGCAAGAGCTGGATAGATGCCGGCCTGCAGCCCCGCGCGATGACCCGCGACAGCAATTGGGGCGTGCCGGTGCCACTGGAAGGTGCCGAAGGGAAGGTGCTCTACGTCTGGTTTGACGCGCCCATCGGCTACATCTCCGCCACTAAGGAACTGACACCCATGTGGAGCGATTACTGGCAGAGCGAAGACACCAAGCTGGTACATTTTATCGGGAAGGATAATATCGTCTTTCACTGTATCATCTTCCCTGCGATGCTGAAGGCGCATGGTGGCTACGTGCTGCCCGATGCGGTGCCGGCGAATGAATTTTTAAACATCGAAGGGGAGAAGGTGAGCACCTCACGCAACTGGGCGGTGTGGACACATGAATACTTGCAGGATTTCCCCGGTGGGGCCGATATGCTTCGCTACGTGCTTTGTGCAAATGCTCCCGAAGCCAAGGACAATGACTTCACCTGGAAGGACTTTCAGACCCGCATTAATAGTGAGCTAAACAGCAACCTGGGCAATTTCGTCAACCGTGCTATGGTGATGATGCACAAGCTGTGCAACGGTCACGTGCCGCCCATCCATCAGGCTGCCGTGGATGAAAAGGACCGTGAACTTGTTGCAGCTATTCAGGCCTCTAAGGCGGCCATTGAAGAGGCGATTGAGCATTACCGATTCCGGGATGCACTGGCTGAGATTATGGCACTTTCTTCTAAGGGAAATAAGTACTTACAGGAGAAGGAGCCTTGGCAGGTGGCGAAGCGGGTTGGGGTTTCCAGCCTCCCCCCAGCCCCCTCCGATGGAGGGGGAGCCGCCGCCGCCTCTGCCTCCGGCTCCGGCGGCGCTTCCGAGCCTACCGTTTCTGCGCAGGCCCTTATTGACAACTGCATTCATCTGTGTCTTCAGTTGTGTGCGAATCTTTCCATTTTCATTGCTCCTTTCCTGCCGGACACAGCGAAGAAGATGTGCCACATGATGAAAGTCGTGGACCGGATGCTGGCCTGGGAGAATGCGGGGCGGATGGACCTGTTGCGGGTCGGCTATTCGTTGCGAGCGCCTGAGCTATTGTTCCGCAAGATTGAAGATGCCGAGGTGGCTGCACAGGTGCAGAAGCTGCATGATGCCGCCGCTGCCATGGCTGCTGCAAAGGCAGATGCTTCCGGTGCGTCCCAGACCGCTCCAGCTATACAGATTGAAAATGCTCCGACTACCGAGCCTGCTGCGAAAGCTGAGATTGCCTTTGATGATTTTGCACGTGTTGAACTACGGGCGGGTGTCATTCGGGCGGCGGAGAAGGTGGAGAAGGCAGACAAGCTGCTCAAGCTGCAGATAGACCTTGGGAAGGAAGTGCGCACGATTGTTTCGGGCATTGCGCAGCATTATCGTCCGGAGGAGATTGTCGGGCAGCGCGTAACCGTTGTAGCCAACCTGGCGCCGCGCAAGATGCGTGGCATTGAGAGTGCCGGGATGATTCTGATGGCAGAAGATGCGACGGGCCGGCTGGTGTTTGTGTCGCCGGCAGCCGATGTGGTGCCTGGCAGTGAAGTGCGGTAGGCTTTTTTCTCTAAAAAAAATGGAGCAAGACCATCGGAATGCTGCTGTGGCCGGGGGGCGAAACCATTACCTTCGCCGCCCGCTGCGCGTGTGGTGAAATTGGTAGACATACCAGACTTAGGATCTGGCGCCGCAAGGCATGGGGGTTCGAGTCCCTCCACGCGCACCTGTCAAATGTTGTTGGAGCCTGCTCTGCGTAAGAGCGGGCTCTTTCTTTTGAATGAGCTTTTAGAGAAAAGTTGGATGGGCTGTTTCCTTTACGAATACATCCTTTGAGAAACTTTGCATGAGGAGTTTGCAGTTTCCGCCCTATCGTATGAACATCCGGGAAGAGGACATCAACCCAAAATTTGTCCAGCTATTCAAAAGCATTTTTGGCTTCGACCAGATCGAGTTTGACTGTTTCCTGTCGTCATTTCGGGTCCGGCATTTCAAAAGGAAAGAATTCTTTCTGAGAGCAGGAGACATCTGCCTGGCGAAGGCCTACGTGAATCATGGCTGCACCCGAAATTTTGTGATTGACGAGCGCGGCCACGAGAAGGTGATGTGCTTTGCAATGGAAGACTGGTGGCTGGGTGATTTCGAAAGCTATTATAGCGGCCGGCCAGGTACCACGTTCATTCAGATGATGGAAGACACGGAAGTCTTCGAAATTTCAAAGGAAGATTTCCTAAAACGAGAGCAAGAGATTCCGAAGCTGAAGCAGTGGTATTCCTACAAGATGATGCGGTCGGCAATTGCAGCCAAGAGCCGCCTTACTGAGCTGGAAACCTTGACAGCCGAAGAACGATACCTGCTCCTGATGGAAAGGCAACCCGAAATCTTCCAGCGGGTGCCATTGAAATACATCGCATCCTACCTCAACATTGAGGCGCCTTCGTTGAGCCGATTGAGAAGTCGCCTGCTTAAAAAGAAATAGGCGGCCTCGGCCATTTTCTTAACCTCGGTAAAGGGTCGTGCGTGACAAGCAGCCAAATTTTGGGGAGTCATTTTATCACCCCAAATGCCATCGCTATGCCTGCTTCAAAAATCAAAATGCTGGCGCCGAATGAAGGGCTCAAGCTTCAGTCTGGTCCGGGTCGCGACCTGCTATTCAAGGTCACCGGTGATGATACCGGAGGTGCCTTCGATTACTTCATTGTTGACGTAGCTCCGCTGGGTGGGCCTCCTTTGCATGTGCACCACAAGCAGGAAGAAGCGATTCACATTCTCAAGGGAAGACTTAAGGTGCGGGTCGGTGATGAGATTTTTTATTGTGAAGAGGGAGGTTTTGTGATGATGCCCTCGCAGGTGCCACACACCTTTCTCAACCTGACGCCGGAGGTTGCCAAAGTCATTGTAGTGTACACGCCGGGGGGAGGGCACAGGTTCTATGAAGAGCTGGGGCCTCTGACCCGCAATGGCAAGCCCGACCCGAAGGAAGTGGCCGCACTTTTTACGAAGTATGACATGACACTGCTGGGCCCTCCGCTCAGCCACGACTGACCCTGCCGGCTCCTACCCTATCAGCCGAAGTTTTCGCCAATCGGAAGCTCCGCCTCTTTCAATACCCTTATTGCCGCCATACTTCGGTGCTGGTAAGGTTTTTTCTGTGCATCATCCGGCAGTAGAATCGGGGTGTTTCGCTATGCCCTGTATCGGAATCGTCAGGAACGGCCATCAATTTTGGGACTGTATGCACCGAATCAAATTGCGGAATCAAAGGAGCCTGCCGCACCTTCTAACGGGGCTTTTCGCATTTTTCCTTTTCCCACCCCTTCTATTCGCCCAGCAGCCCGCCCCGGATTCTTTAGCACCGCAGGCCAGCCTCGACTACTGCATTCAATACGCCTTTCAGCACAATCCTGCATTGCAAAATGCAATGCTCAATGAGCGCCTCACCGATGCGAAAATCAAAGGCAAACTGGCTGACTGGCTCCCGCAGATTGGCTTCAGCTATGGCTTCCAGCACAACTACGAGTTGCCTGCCGTCAACTTCAATGGCAACCTCATCCATACCGGAACCGAGAATACCTCTGCTGCTGAATTTGGCGCGACGCAAACGCTTTTCAATCGCGATGTACTGCTGGCTGCCCGGTCGGCAAAAGTGCTCCGGCTTTCTGCCCGCCAAAGCACGGAAGCGCAAAAGATTGACCTGGCTGCTTCGGTGAGTAAGGCCTTCTATGATTATATCCTAACCGAACAACAGTTGCACGTGCTGGATGCGGATTTGCTGCGCATTCGTCAAAGCCTGCAGGATGCCACATATCAATATCAGAGCGGGCTGGTGGATAAAACAGACTACAAGCGCGCCACCATTTCACTCAACAATGCAACCGCACAACGCCGCTCCGCTGCACAGATGCTGAAGGCAAAGGCAGCCGTACTGCGTGGGCTTATGGGGCTACCCGATGACGCCGACCTCCGGATCGCTTATGACACACTGAAAATGGAATCGGAGGCCATGGCAGACACGCTTCAGATGCTCGACTACGGCAATCGCATCGAAGTGCAACAACTCGAAACGCAGCGGACACTTCAACAGTTCAACCTCCAATATTATCGCTGGGCGTTCCTGCCCTCTTTGTCTGCCTACGGCAATTACAACCTTAATTATTTGAACAATGTTTTGCCGGAATTGTATCGAACGGCATATCCCAATTCATACGCGGGACTGAGCCTTTCGCTGCCGCTCTTTCAGGGTGGAAAAAGGGTGCAGCAAATCCGGCAGGCAGACCTGGAACTACGCCAGGTGGACAACAACCTGAAAGGGCTGAAACAGCAAATCAACAGCGAGTATGAAGCTGCGCTGGCAGCCTACAAAAGCAGTCTGTACAATTTCACTGCACAACAGGAAAACCGGCGGCTGGCCAATGAGGTCTATGAGGTAATCCGTCTGCAATACCGGGCCGGGGTGAAAGCTTATCTGGATGTGATTACGGCGGAGACGGACCTGCGGACGGCTCAAATCAATTATTACAATGCACTCTATCAACTCCTCTTCAGCAAAGTGGATCTGGAGCGCGCATTAGGGAACCTGGATTTTTAAAGCACTTTCTATGACCATTCGGCATGTTTTGACGGGATTTGTCGCATTGCTACTCGGCTGCTGCACGGGCTGCACTCAAAAGGGACAAAAGCAGGGGCCGCAGTCGGAAGCGGTTCCGGTAACAACAGCTACCGTGACGCCCACGAGCGCTGTGTACTATGACGAGTTTCCCGGCATCGTGACGGCATTGGAGCAGGTCAATCTTACCTCGCAGGTGAGCGGCTACGTGACGGGTATTCACTTCCGCGATGGCCAACAGGTGCGCAAAGGACAGCTTCTTTATACGATAGACGCGCAGGTCTATACCGCGAACTACAATCAGGCCGTGGCGGACTTGCAGGTGCAACAGGCCAATCTTGAAAAAGCAAAAAAAGATGCAGCCCGCTATCAGGAGCTTGCCAAACATGACGCCATCGCACAGCAGCAGGTGGACTATGCAAATGCTGCGCTTCAATCCGCGCAGAAGATGGTAGCCGCTGCCGAGGCGCAGGTGGCCGGCCTCCATTCCAACGTGAAGTTTACCCGTATCACTGCACCATTTGACGGTACTATCGGCATCTCACAGGTGAAGGTAGGCGCTGCCGTAGTGGCCGGTCAGACCTTACTCAATACCGTTTCCACAGACAACCCGATGGCGGTTGATTTCACAGTGGACCAATCCGACATCTATCGCTTTTCGCTGTTGAAGCAGGAGCCTGAGGCCGCTCAGGATTCTGTATTCCAAATTGCCTTTGGCGATGCAATCTATCCGCGCCCGGGCTTCATTCGCTTTATGGACCGTGCTGTAGATCCTCAGACAGGAACCATGAAAGTGCGGCTCAGTTTCCCGAATGAAAAAGGATTGCTCAAGCCGGGCATGAACACGACAGTTCGGGTTAAAAACACTGCAACGAAAACAGCCACTATCATCCCGCACAAAGCCGTGCGCGAACAGCTTGGCGAGTTCACGGTTTTTGTATTGGGCGATAGCCTCAAGGTGCATCAGCAGGTGGTGCAGTTGGGCGCTACAGTGGGGGATAGTGTGATCGTGAATTCGGGGCTTCAGTCCGGGCAGCAGATTGTCGTGCAGGGCGTCCAGAACCTGCATGAAGGCTCGGTTGTAAAAACCGGGAAATAACGGAAGCAGCAAATCAATTTATCGGCAGCAGGCAGAAAGGATTTTAAGAATAATGATTGCGGAAACTTTTATTCGGAGACCGGTTACAGCGATTGTGATTTCAATCGTGATTGTGCTCGCAGGTATCATCTCGATGCTGGGCCTGCCTATCGCCAAGTATCCGGACATCTCGCCACCTACTGTTTCTGTGTCTGGAAATTTCATCGGTGCCGATGCGCAGACGGTGGAGCAGACCACTACCACGCCGATGGAAACGCAGATTAATGGTGCGCCGGGCATGACCTACCTCACCAGCAGCAGCGCTTCCAATGGACAAAGCACGATCAATGCCATTTTTGAAATCGGCACCAATGTGGACATCGCCTCGGTGGATGTTCAGAACCGTGTGAATGTGGCATTGCCCACATTGCCGGATGCCGTCAAAAGGCTTGGCATTACGGTACGGAAAAGAAATCCGAGTGCCCTTGCTGTATTCGCGTTCTACTCTCCGCATGGCACACACAGCTCCAGCTTTATCGGCAACTACGTCAACATTCATATTCAGGATGCACTGAAGCGGGTAAAAGGCGTGGGCGATATCTCCTCCTTCGGTGATGATTTCAGCATGCGCGTCTGGCTGGATCCAAACAAGATGGCGGCTCTTGGCATCACACCGGCAGATGTGAGCGCAGCACTCAATGATCAGAACCTTGAAATAGCACCCGGCACCATCGGCGGCGTACCGCAGGAAGGCAGTCAGGCCTTTGAATACAGCGTACTCACCAACAGCCGTATCAACACGGTTGATCAGTTCAGGAATGTCGTTGTGCGCAGCAACCCGGCCACAGGAAGCATCGTTTATCTGAAAGACATCGCGCGTGTGGAGCTGGGCAAATTCAACTATGGCCACAACTCGACAGTGAATGGCCAGCCTGCCACTTACCTCATCGTCTTTCAATCGCCGGATGCCAATACGCTCAACACCTACGAAGGCATCATCAACACGTTGCAGGAAATGAAAAAGACATTTCCCCGCGACTTCGATTACCTCATCCCCAACGAAACCGTTTCTGTCATTCAGGCTTCAATTCATGAAGTCATCATCACGCTGTTTGAAGCCTTATTTCTTGTCGTAGTGGTTGTCTTTCTGTTCCTGCAGGACTGGCGTGCCACGCTCATTCCGGTGTTGGCCATCCCAGTTTCGCTCATCGGAACCTTCATCTTCTTCAACATTTTCGGCTTCACAATAAACACCCTTACGCTCTTCGCTTTCATCCTCGCTATTGGCATTGTGGTGGATGATGCAATCATCGTGGTAGAAGCGGCGCAGCACTACATAGACACCTACAATTTGACTGCAAAGGAGGCCACACGCCGTGCGATGAAAGACATCTCCGGACCGGTCATTGCCATTGCGCTGATTCTTGCTGCGGTATTTGTGCCCGTCGGCTTTGTGCCGGGCATTGTAGGCAGGCTTTATCAGCAGTTTGCCATCACCATTGCCATCTCAGTAATCATCTCCGCATTCGTGGCGCTTTCGCTGACGCCGGCCTTGTGCTCACTGCTCCTG
>JAMIQN010000051.1:0-18732 GCA_035914595.1 Chitinophagaceae bacterium
TTTACACCTATTTCGGCGATGAATTGGGCGTGTACCATTCCCGCTTTTCAAATAATGAGCGCGTAGAAATTTGGGAGAAGGTGGCCGACGGACGCTATAAAGTGGTGGCCGGACCGCGCTCTGCAATCTGGCTGCCTTATCAGTCTTTGGGCATCATCATCTGCGATGAAGAGCATGATGGTTCTTACAAGCAGCGCGACCCTGCTCCTCGTTTTCACGCCCGTGATGCAGCCATTTATCTGGCAGGTCTGCATGGCGCTCAGGTGCTGCTGGGCTCGGCAACGCCTTCCCTCGAAAGCCTGCACAATGTCATGCTGAAGAAGTATGCCTATGCGGCGCTTCGCGAGCGATATCAGGGCGTGCAGATGCCACGTATTGAACTGGTAAATGCTGCCGAGCGCGCAGAACCGGGGCGGAAGCGAAGCCAGGGTGTGATCACGCAGCGGCTACAGGAAGCCATGACTGAAGCTTTGACCCAGCAGAAGCAGGTGATACTTTTTCAAAACCGGCGCGGCTATTCATCGTTTCTGATTTGCAAAGTCTGTGGCTGGGTGCCGGAGTGCATCAATTGTGCCGTCAGCCTCACTCACCATAAGCACGATGGCCGGATGTGCTGTCATTACTGCGGGCTGAGTGCGGCGGTGCCCCAAACCTGCGCCCAGTGCGGCTCCAACCGGATGGCAAGCCGTTCTTTCGGCACAGAGAAAATTGAAGAAGAAGTAAAGGCCCTGTTTCCGGAGGCACGGGTGGCACGCATGGACCTGGACACAATGCGGGGCCGCTACGCCCTTTCTGAACTGCTGGACAAGATGGAAGGGCAGCAAATAGATGTGCTCGTGGGCACTCAGATGGTGGTGAAAGGGCTGGACTTTGCGCCGGTGGCTTTGGTCGCTATTCTAAGCGCAGACACGCTGCTCTCCTACCCTGATTTTCGGGTTACGGAACGTGGCTTTCAATTGATGGAACAGGTGGCAGGCCGGGCCGGGCGGGCGGATGGCAAAGGCCGGGTGTTGATTCAGGCTTACAACCTCAACCATCCGGCATTAGGCTGGGTGACGCGCCACGATGTAGGCGCTTTTTATCGCTACGAAATCGAACATCGGGAGGCGTTTCAATACCCGCCCTTTACGCGGATGATTCGGCTCATTTTTCGACATAAAGAAGAGGAGAAGGCAGCCCGGGCCGCAGGATGGATGGCCGAACAGTTGGCAGGCTATGAAGGGGCCTCGGTGGCGGGTCCGGTGGCGGCCCTGGTTCCGAGAGTGAGAAATCAGTTTGTGCAGGAATTGTTGCTGAAATGCCCGCAGCAGATACATGTGTTGCAACATCTGAAAGCGTTTTTGAAAGAACTACAGGCAGGCCTTCATGCACAGCCCTCATTTCGAAATGTGCAGATGGTGATAGATGTGGATCCGGCTTGAGCCGGCTACTGATTCTATGGATTCTACGAATTCCAAGTTCCATTCCCTTATTCGGAACGCCTTCAAAGGCTACATTGATGGACACTTCAAAATCCTGCAATGCAGCCACGCGCCCATGTAACAATACACTATCTTACAGCATCCGGTATATGAACTACGACGCCATCCAGCACCTGATGCTTCAAAAACTTACAGATGAGTTGCCGAAGCATTTGTCCTACCATAGTGTTGCCCATGTAAAGGATGTAATTCAGGCAACTGTGCAGATTGCAGGGCTGGAAAAGGTTGGAGGGGACGATCTCATTCTCCTGAAAACGGCAGCACTATTTCATGATTCGGGCTTCATTTACGGAACGAGAGATCATGAGTTGCGGTCCTGCGAGCTGGCAAGACAACTATTGCCGGAATACGGCTACAATACGGCACAGATTGAGGCCATTTGTTCCATGATTATGGCTACGAAACTGCCGCAGAATCCCAAAAATCTGTTGGAAGAAATCCTTGCAGATGCAGACCTGGACTATCTCGGGCGTGAGGATTTTTTTGAGATTAGTGACCGCCTGTATTCTGAATTGGCGATGTATAACATTGTCAACAGCGAAAGGGATTGGGATATTTTACAGGTAAAATTTTTTGAAAGCCATCGTTATTTCACCCGGACAGCAATCCGGCTTCGAGGGAAGCAAAAACAAGCCCATCTGGAAGCCATCAAATCACGACTTGCTCAATGAACGCAAAGCACTCGAAAGGCATCATCCTGGCAGATACTATTTTCCTTACTACCGGGATTCTTTCAGCAAGTTTTGGCCTGAAGAGTTTTTTGGTACCTAATCACTTTTTGGATGGTGGCATTGTGGGCATTTCGCTACTACTGCATGAAACGCTGCACTGGCATGTGGGCCTCGTACTGTTCCTGTTGAATCTGCCTTTTGTATTGATTGCGTACCGCCAGATGGGGAAGCTATTCGCGCTCCGTACCCTCATCACGATTGTCGGTGTTATAGCCTGTTTTCAGTTTATTCATTTTCCGGAACTGGTACACGACAAAGTGCTGGTAGCAGCGTTTGGAGGGTTCTTTCTGGGCGTAGGCGTTGGGCTTTGTATGCGCGGAGGTGGCACATTTGACGGCATTGAGATCATCGCATTGATGACGGTTGGGAAGGTTGGATTTACAATTACAGAAATCATCCTTGGCATCAATATTCTCACCTTCACCATCGCTGCGTTTTTCCTAAACATAGAAACCGCACTATATGCAATTCTCACTTATTTCGTCGCCAGCCATGCCACGCGCTATGTGATTGAAGGCATTGAGGCCTACACGGGTGTGACGATTATCTCTTCGAAGAGTGAGATCATCAAGAGCTCATTGGTAAATACCCTGCAGAAGGGCATTACCATTTACAAAGGCGAGCGTGGATTCATGAAAGACAATTTCGAAATCAGCAATGAATGTGATATTGTCTTCACGGTTGTCACGCGGTTGGAAGTAAGGCGGCTGAAGAATCTGGTCCATAAGCTGGACCCCAATGCTTTCATTTTTACAAGTACGGTTCGGGAAGCTTCGGGCGGCATCCTCAAAGAGATTATCAAACACTGACGTAATTCGGTTAAGCCTGCGCCTTCCTTCAGATGCAGGATGAAAAAGCGAGTCAAAAGCACTCGTTCGGATTCCAATGATTCCAATGGGCCTGGCCTTTCCCTTTTCTCCTCTAAAAGCCATTCTGGTAAAGCTTCATTGCCCCTTCAGAAGGATTTGAAGCAGGCGCATCCTGCCCCTATTCAAGGCACAAAAAAGAGGCTGCCCAATCAAGGCAGCCTCTTTGTAAACAACTCAGGCGAGATAGCCTATCGCGTGAGCTTGGTCAGCTTTTCGGCCTTGAGGAAAGAGCCATTGGGGCCACGCAAGCGAAGCTGATAGACACCATCGGGCCATGTGGCTACTGAGAATTGCTTCACATCTGTGCCGTGGAACATCAGCTTGCCGTCCATGCTGGTAACCATCACCTCAACAGCAACGGGCGATTCGATACGCACCATGTCGGTAGAGGGATTCGGGAAAATCTTCACAGCTTCTGCCAGGTTCGTTCCCGGAATTCCGGTTGCGGTGAAAACGAAAGCAGCAGACTTACCCGGGCAATTGGTTACGGTGTCCTGTGTTACTTCTACAATGTAGCTGCCGCTGGCAGTAGGTGTGTAGCGTTGTGAGGTAGCACCGGCAATGGCAGAATCGCCGAGGTACCACTGATAGCGCAGGTAGCCCGGACCGGCATCCAGGGAATTTCCATCCACTTGGATGACAGGAACAGGGCGCTGAACTACCGTAATAATTACCGGAGCGCTATTGGTCAAAACGCAACCGTTGGAATCAGATACGGTAAGCGTATAGAAGCCACCCGTACCTGTCGTGAGCGAAGATGCCGTAGCAGGATTGATGACCACACCATAGATCATCCAAACGTAGCTGGCATAGCCACTAGCCGCTTTCAGCGTAATGGAATCAAACTGGCAGATGCTCTGACGTCCGGACGGCGTGATGGCTGTATCAATCAGCGTATAGGTGCTTACTGTACGCTGGGCCGTATCCGTACAACCATTAGTGGCAGTTCCCACAACTGTGTACGTTGTCGTTGCTACAGGATAAGCAGTAACCACAGAGCCTGTTGGCGAGCTAAGGCTGGAAGACGGTGACCATACATAAGTAGCAGCACCGAAGGCCATCAGACGGACACTATCGCCGGGGCACAGCTTAGAATTGTTGGTGGCGTAGGTCGTTACGTGCGGTACCGCAAGAAGTGTTACGAAGCTCGTTCCGGTATCTGTACATCCGTTCGCATCAGTACCTGTAACAGTGTATAGTCGGCTTGCCGTTGGTATGACGCGAACGTTGGCAGCAGTGGCACTACTCAGGCCCGTGCTTGGCGACCAGGAATAGGTAAGCGCACCGCTGGCATGCAATGAGTCGTTCTTGCCTGCACAAATACTAATTGCTGCCGGATTCACGGTTACTACCGGGTTCGGATTCACTGTGATCGTCTTTTGGGCCGTATCCGTACAGCCGTAAACATCTGCGCCCGTAAGGGTGTAGGTGGTGGTAGTGGGAGGCGTAGCTGAAACACTCGCACCGGAAGTACTGCTCAGACCTGTACTGGGCGACCAGACGTAAGTGGTAGCACCGCTGGCCGTCATCAATACGCTTTGACCAAAACAAATCACCGAATTAGCCGAAGGACTAATGCTTACAGTCGGCAAGGGGTGAACGACCACATTGCGCTGTGCCGTGTTGATACATCCGTTCGAGTCTGTACCCGTAACGGTATAGTTCGTGGTAGTTGCCGGTGAAGCTGTTACACTCGGGCCGGACCCTGCACTGAGGCCGGTGGTTGGCGCCCAGGAATAGGTGCTGGCACCTGATGCCGTAAGTGTAATGCTGCTGCCTGCGCACAGAGAAACCGTGCTTGGGCTGATAGTTACGTTGGGCAACGGGTTCACTGTGACAACTTTCTGAACCAAGGTGCCGCAGCCTGACGTGCTCAAACCAATCACGGTGTAGGTGGTAGTCGTTGAAGGCCGGGCCACTACTATACTTCCCGCGTTCGTATCCAGGCTGGAAGAAGGTGACCAGGAATATCCGGACGCCGTACCTGTTGCCGTCAGAACCACAGAGTCACCCCAGCACATTACCGCAGTTGCAGGGCTGATGTTGACCGTCGGGCCCATATTTACGGTAACGGTCTTTGTGGCAGAATCAACGCAGCCATGAATATCCGTTCCCACAATGGTGTAAGTGGTTGTGCTCGTCGGTGTCGCAACGACGCTGCTCCCTGTGGAGGAATTCAGGCTGGAAGAGGGCGACCATGTGTATGTGTTGGCTCCGCTGGCAGTCAATGTTGTGCTGAATCCGTTGCACACAGCTACCGGTCCTGCCGGGCTGATGCTTACGACCGGCAAAGCATAAACAGATACAGTTGCAGAATCCACATTAGAACAACCATTTGCATCGGTTCCGGTAACGGTATAGGTCGTTGTCGTCGTTGGCGAGGCAATCACACTGGAACCGGTAGTACCACTGAGCCCCGTGCCCGGTGTCCAGGCATAAGATTGTGCTCCACTTGCATTCAGGCTGAGAGAACCACTACCGCAAATGGTTGTACCCCCGGGAGTGGTTACCGACACAATCGGGAGGGCATGAACCAAGATGCTGGCAGTTGTTGAATCCACACAGCCATTGAGGTCTGTACCGATAACCTTATAAGTCGTTGTCAAGGCTGGTGATGCCGTAACGACACCACCGGTCGTTGCCGACAGGCCTGCAGCCGGCGACCATACATAATTGGCTGCACCCGTTGCCGTAAGAATGACATTGTCGTTAAAACAGATCGTATCTGAACTGGGTGTAACAGAAACAGTTGGAAGCGGATTTACGGTTACTGTCTTGTTGATTGAGTCCACGCATCCGAACGAGGTCGTTCCAATTACCTTGTAGGTAGTTGTGGAGGTCGGATTGGCAATTACCGTATCTCCCGTTGTGGTATTAAGGCCTGTTGAGGGCGACCAGGCATAGGTGCTGGCGCCACTGGCCACGATCGTTACGCTTTGGCCGGCACAGAAGGCTGCATTAGCAGGGTTGAAGCTGAAAGCCGGCAGTGGATGCACATCCACCGTATCTGTTGTTGCAGAACTCTTACAACCATTGGTAGCGGTAACCGTAGCCGTGTAAGTAAACGGTGCTCCATAAGTCGGTGTAACAACAGTGTTTCGCGCCGTATCCGTAAAGTCGGTTGGTGTAGAGGTCCAGTTGAAGGTTACCGTCGGGGTGGAAGTAATAGCAACACTGTCAATAAGCCAGCCATAATAGTTGACAGAGGGGTCTGATTTCAAATTGAACCTGATCTTAAAATGGGAGGAGCCTGTATAGGCGGAGAGGTTGATGCGCTCCAGTTTCCAGAGCGATGTGGCCGGTCCGGTACCGGGAGTTGCCGATGAACTGGTAAACTGACTGCTCCATGCAGAATAGCTGGTTCGGTCAAAGCTTATGACCCCGTTCTTGAGCGTACCGGAACCCATATATGCAGACGTTGGGAAAGAACTCCAGGTCGCTCCATTATCAGTTGAATATTGAATATAGCCGTAATCCCAGCTCGCCTCCGTAGCACAAATCTGGTAGAAGCTCAACACGGGATTTCCTGATCCTGTCAGGTCAATACTATCTACCAAAGTCAACGATGCGTCGGAGTTTGTTCCGTAGGACATATAGGCTGAACCGGCTCCCTCTCTATAGTAAGTAGTACTCTGAGATAGCGTTACGCCAGTACCTGACAAAGTCCATTTCGTAAGTGGGAATGTCTCAAAAGAGTCTGCAACAAAGACCCTGGTGCCGGCAGTTGCAGTCAGCGCCTGTGAGCCACCGAGGCAGAAAGCATTCGGGGTGTCCGGAGTCACGGTGGGCGGTGGCGGCGGCATCAGCACACTTCCTGTTACTGTTGAGGTAGCGACACAAGCGCCGTCTGTACCCGTAACGGTATAAGTGTAGGTCCCCAGTTGGGTTGGTGTAACACTCACCGAGTCGCCGGAAAGAGAAGTTGCAATACCGCTACCGGCAGTAGGGCTGGCTGTCCATGCGTAAGTGTAGGTATGCGAACCGGGGGCTTTTGTCACGGACAATGCAATCGGCGCGTTCTTACAGAATGGAGCCGTTGTCGTAGAGGCGAAGATGGAGTCTGGATAATTGACGGTTACGGTTACCGGAGTTCGAATACTCTCGCATTCGCCATTGTCAATAGCCACGTAGAATGTAGTCGTTACGCCTACCATACCGGTGAAAGTGCTGCCGCCATTCTGCAGAAGGGTTCCGCCAACCGATGTGTCATACCACTTGTAGGTACTGCCGGTGGGAGCTCCGGATACAGATGCAGTGGGAACGTGCACACCGCATTGGGTGGAATTGGTGGCGGTCGGGGCAGAAGGCAGAGGCAAGAGTGTTACGTTGACATTTGGGGACGTGATGGTACAACTGCTGTCTCCCGTCAAAGTCGCTGTATAAGAACCGCTGCTTACTGGTGTTACTATCAGGGGATTGGTTGTACCGACTGTCGTTGAGCCGTTGCTCCATGAATAAGCACTGATAGGTTCACTCTTAACCCCGGTGAAAATTGTTACTGGACGTCCGGTCGTCCTTGAAGCACCACCCGATGATGATAATGCCCCTGTTGCACTGCACATCGTAGCGGCTGTTTGATTATCTGCATAGACGTACATCGTCTTGTATGTCGAATAGTAATCCCACGCAACAGTAGCCGAGGTGCCACCATAGTTCTGATTGCTCCAGCAAACTGACACGACTACATTGTCTGTACCATTCCAGTAGAAAGGAGTTATAAACTGATACGTGTTGATTCCAATCGTTGGCGTATCCGCCGTAACACTATAGACAGTAGTTAGACCTGTAATTGCATTTGCAGAGGAATACGCGCTCTGTGTGGTAGATCCGATACCAATTTCAAACCCGGCGTACGACGTACCGGCAGCAGTAACATCAAAAGCAAGAGCCGTAATATTTCCAGAATCCAATCCCATGGCATGTAATTCGGTAGCCGTGTAGATGTATTGCACTTTGGCGCCTCCCCAGCTATGGTAATATGGAGTTCCACTATACGCATAAGTGCTGGATCCTGCACCAACCATTACAGGTCCATTGCGAGTGGCACGGGCTTTCAAAATCGTACTGCTGCCGGCGCACACGGAGTCCGGGCTTGCGGTGGCAGTTACTGTCACACCACTCAAAGGATTGTCGAGATAACTGGTACCGATAACCGTCGTGGATAACGGAATACTTGTGGTGGCGGTCACGCTCCAAGTGACTACCGTCCCAGCAGAAGACGCTGCGGGAATTGTGCCCGTCCAAACGCCACTACTTGAACTACCTGTGCTCAATGTCATCATCGCGGAACCCGCACTTCCATTGTTGTAGTTAATCGTAACCGATGATACCGTACCACTGTTGGCAACCACGGCTGCACTAATAGTGTGTGCTACATTACCAGTACACGAAATCGCAGAGTTTGTTACTCCACTAACAGTCGGAACTTGCACTTTCACTCCATCAAATTCATCGGCACCAATGTCCGGTGCTGATGCCCCTCCATGCGTTGATCCGCTGGGACCGGGGCGCGTCTGACCATCAATATCTGTTGTTATTGAGGTAACACTTGTGGATGCACCTGCCGATTCAAGCTGCGTACTGGTGCCTGTCGGTATGTGTATATCGGTAGTTGAGGCAAATGCCGGCAGCTCAACCAACGAATTGGCATCCTTGCTCGTTGCAGTCCGCCACGCAGAAAGAGTACCCTGAGCTGAACCTCCTGCATATCCTGTGCTACCACTGCCATTTACATACAGGTCATTATAGTTGGAATTGGCTGAAGATAAATTGCTCGTACTATACGCTACAACACAATATGCATTGGTGCTTACCGAACCTTGATTGTTTACAAAAATGTTATTCAGCATCTGCGAAACCGTCACCGAGGAACCAAGATTGACGCAGGCCGATACCTCGTTGCTTCCGAAACTGTTCGTGGCATTCGCTGCATTTAGATAAATAGTATTATGATTAATATTGAATAATGTGCCCGAGGATAGAAAGATTCCGTAGTTCTGATAAGAGGTGTTTATGCTGTTCGTGTAATTAGTAGCTGTTACGTCCCGGATAAAGTTGTTGTAGATATTGATGTGTGAGTTTACGCTACTGACAACGCCGATACCATAAGCCCCCCACCCACCACTTGATGGGTTCATAACATCATGAATATTGTTCTCGCTGATTTCGGCGTAATAGTTATAAGAACTCAAGTAGATCGCCGCTATGTTGCTGGAATAACCGTTGGAATTGCCCACGCGGATATCGTTCCCGAGGATGACCGCTGCTCCAGTACCTGATGAGGAAGCCGTATTATACATATAAATGCCCCACCACACTACTTCCGTACTCGTTGCAGACCCAATCGTATCTCCTTGTATCAATAGCCCCGTATTTGGATAGGTGCTACTTCCACCATAAGCATAGATGCCGTAAATGCATCGCTTGATAGTATTGTTTATGATCCCAATATTATGATTGCCATAAGCCCCCGTGGTGGAAGTATTACTGCTTGAGACGTTGTTAAACTGAATACCGTAAGAGGTTGTTGTGCTTGATGCACTGCTCAGCGATCCAATAATGACGCAATTCCGAATGGTGTCGTTGGTGGCTCCACCCGTTCCGGACGTGCTGTTAGAACTGAACCTCACACACGCAATCCCATAGCTCGTACTTGTGGCTGCTTCAATCGTCAGGTTCTGATTGCCCGCTGTGGAGGGGTCGTCTCCATCAATCGTGACGTTGTCCGCACCTTTCAATTCAATGATACCCCGATACGACGACGGCGACGATGCTGAGTTGATGGTGTAGTTACCGCCTGAAGGCTTGATTACGATTTTTGTATAGCTCGCAGATCCGGTTCCACTCGCCTCAAGCGGCGTGGGCGTGGATGGCTCGGTCGTATTGTTCGTAATGCTGATCACGATGCTCCCGGTGTGGGTGCCCGCATTGATCGCGGCAAACGCTGCGTTGAGCGTAGAAAACGTACCGGTACTCGTACCTCCGGTCGCCGTCAAAGAAACTTGAGCCTGGCTCACCGACCCCAGCAGACTAAATAGGGCCACTGCTGCCAATTGTTTGTAGCTGAATGCTTTCATGTGTATCGCGATTTTTCTGATTGACGAAGAAGCCGGATTTCTACTCCGGTTCACTGTGTACGTATTTGATTCCAAGGATGTGTTAAGGCGGCCCAAAATAATACGTGTCCACCGCAGTTCCTATCCACTCTACCGATTTTATTATTCCACCACCCAACCATATTGCCCATCTCCATTTGAATTCCTGTGTGTCATACACATCTGTGTTCAGACAAAAAAACATTGAATCTGCATTGATTATTGTCGCGTTCTTATCAAAAACACAAACACTTACGCACAACCGGGAATTGCCTTACGCAAATCATCAAAACCGGATTGACGACCATCATTTTTCGAGGAGCCTTGAATGCTATCCTTTCACCGAAAAACAAGAAGTCATTAGCTCGTCAGTTGCGGAATTTGACCTGCTTTCCTTGGCACAGAGTGGCCGAAAATTTCTTAGGCATTTCCTCCCCCAATTCATGCGCTTCACCCGGCCTTTTAAAACACTGCAAGACCCCCAAAAAAAGAGCCTTCCATTCCGGAAAGCTCTTTCGAAAATTCAAGTAAATCCTTCAGCCCTTCACACCTGAAAAACCCCGCTCTTCCACTCCCGTTCCATCGGTGCATGGTTCGCTGCTGCAATGCCTTCTGAAATCAGCCGCCGCGTATCCGCCGGGTCAATGATTTCGTCCACCCAAAACCGTGCGGCTGCGTAGTAGGCTGTCGTCTGCCGTGCATAACGCTCGGTTATTTCTTTCAGCAAAGCTGCTTCTTTCTCCGGGTCTATCGTTTCGCCCTTGGCCTTCAGCGAAGCCACCTGAATCTGCAACAAGGTCTTGGCCGCCTGCTCTCCACCCATTACGGCAATCTTGGCATTGGGCCAGGCATAGATAAATCGAGGGTCATACGCCTTCCCGCACATCGCATAGTTGCCAGCTCCGTATGAATTGCCGGTGACGATGGTAATCTTCGGCACTACTGAATTGGCTACTGCATTTACCAGCTTCGCTCCGTCTTTAATGATGCCGGAATGCTCGCTGCGGCTGCCCACCATAAAGCCGGTCACGTCCTGTAGGAACACCAACGGTATTTTCTTCTGATTGCAATTCTGGATAAAGCGCGCTGCCTTGTCGGCACTATCGTTATAGATGACGCCACCCAGTTGCATCTCGCCCTTCGCTGACTTGAGCACCTTCCGCTGATTAGCCACAATGCCCACAGCCCAGCCATCTACCCGGCCGTAGCCGCATACGATGGTCTTGCCATAGTCTTCTTTGAACTGATCAAAAGAGCCTGCATCCACAATGCATTCAATCACCTGCAGCACGTCATACGGTTTCGAATTATCGGAGGCGACTACACCATAAATCTCACTCGTTTTCTTCGCCGGCTCCACCGCTTTGATTCGGTCAAAGCCCGCCTGCTCGCGGCTATGCCCCAGCTTATTCATGATACGACGCACCTGGTCTAAACATTCCGCTTCCGTGTCAAACTTGTAGTCGGCAATGCCTGAAATCTCCGTATGCGTCTTGGCGCCGCCCAGCGTTTGGATGTCCACATCCTCGCCAATGGCGGCTTTCACCAGATAGGGGCCTGCCAAAAAAATGGAGCCGTTGCCTTCCACCATCAGGGTTTCATCACTCATAATGGGCAGATATGCACCACCTGCCACGCAGGCACCCATCACCGCTGCAATCTGGGTAATGCCCATCGCACTCATCACGGCATTGTTGCGGAAGATGCGACCGAAATGCTCTTTGTCGGGAAAAATTTCATCCTGCATCGGCAGGTACACGCCGGCACTATCCACGATATAAATAATCGGCAGCCGGTTCTCCATGGCGATCTCTTGCAGCCGCAGATTTTTCTTTCCTGAAATCGGGAACCAGGCCCCGGCCTTCACCGTGTTGTCATTGGCTACAATTACGCACTGCCGGCCACTCACATATCCAATGCCGCCCACGGTGCCACCACTCGGGCAGCCCCCTTCTTTCTCATACATCTCCCAGCCCGCAAAAGAGCCGATTTCCTGAAAACTCGTGTCTTTGTCTATCAGATAAGCGATGCGTTCCCGAGGGCTCATCTTGCCCTCTGCCTTGGCTTTCTCATGCGCCTTCTTGCCGCCACCCAGGCTCACCTGGGCATGACGCTGACGCATCGCTGAAACTGCCAGCCGCATCGCATCTTCATTCTTGTTGAACTCCAAATTCATGGCCGCGAAGGTAACCTGCCGGGCACGTTGCCTTCAAGCCGACTTCAGCTCGTGCAGGAATGGCGCTTTAATAAAGCTACCGTTGCAGGGTATCCGCGTACACCATCTTTCGGCCCCAATATTCTGCCAGGCTCTGATTGCCCTGCGACGGCCAGGTGCTGATGTCTAAAAAGAATAGTGGGTTCTGCTCCTGCCCCCGTATCGGTTCGAAGTAGAGGGTGTCTTTTTGCGTCGCTGCAAGTCGGGCGTATCGCTGATGCCATTGTGCATCGAATTGCTGTGGCAGGCGGTGCTGATAACTTTTGAGGGATGCAAAAAGCTGCCCCTCGCGCAGGCCTCTGAGGCAGGAAAATGCCAACACCAACACCAGCAAAACCAAGGCTGCCTGTCGCACCTGAGCTCTTCCCGTGGCCGGCAGCGAAATGCCCTTTAGATAAGTGACGAACACCAGCAGAAAAAGGATCCATCCCAACAAAAAATTCGCAAACACCACATTCATCACGCGGGGCGGTGGCGCTTCGCCCAGGCCTGCAACCGCCGGCAATAAGGTCACCAGCACGATGCAGGGAAGCAGCAGGAAGGCCCGCAGCAGGGACAGCCGGATGGGTCGTAAGTCGGTATGGTAGAAAAGCCAGCCAAGAACGGTGCTCAAACCCAAGAAATAAGGGTTCGTCAGCCAGCCGAGCCAGGAGTGCAGGGCCACCGACAGCCACACAAAACCCACACTCAGCGAGGGCGCCGGGTTCATGCCCTGGCGGGTAAAATTGCCGGGGGCCAACAAGGCCACAGCCGTGCTTAGGATGCAAAGGAGCAGCAAGCCAAACAAGGCCTTTCTCAACTCCGTCTTGTGTTGCTGCGCATGCCACCAGCACAAACCCACGACGAGGTCGCAGCAAAGGGCCATGATTTCGTTGCCGCCGGCCGCCAGTACCAGACAGAGGCCTGCCGGCAGCCATACAGCCGACCGCTGATGAAAATGGAGCCGAAACAGAAACAGCAGTAGCCCAAAAAAGGCGGCGCCCGGCAAGGCATAGGTGGCCGCACCGGAATACCAGAAAAAACCTTCGGACAGGGAAGGCATATTGTTGACAAGAAGTGCCGTGCACAGCACCGCCACACAAAAGGCAGCCCCCGCCTTCAGGCCCGCCAGCCTGCGAAGGCCAAAGCCAACCACTGCGCCAAACAGGCCGAGATAAAGCGGCATCATGCCGGCAACCGCCCAGCGATAGCCTGCAAGCGAATGCCAATGCAATGGATTGAGAGAAAGCGTGGCATTGGTCAGGTAGCGACCGGACCAATGGCGGTACAGCTCCCATTGACGTGCGGAAAAGGACTGCCAGCGCACATTGTCGTAGTCATCAAGGGGGGAAGGATGGTTGAAGGCGCAGAGGCCGATGACAGGCAGCAGGGCCAGCAGGGCAGCCGCGGCCAGCAGCCAGGGCAGCCACTGACGCAGCATCATCTGTTGGCGATTGGAGGCAGGAAGCTTGCGCGGCATCTGCTGCAAGGATAGGCTACTTTTGCGCGCCGCCGAACGCCGCCCGCTATGACTTCTGTAATGATGCTACCGGGCAGCCCCACAGACTGACGAACGATGAACGGAGCGTCGCAACGGATGATGGGGAGCGTTCCAAAAGCTGACTCCATAAAAAGTCTGTTTTTGATCGGGATGGCAGCCGGAATTTTTAATGCATACACCAATGAATTTTGTTGAAGAGCTACGGGCACGCGGCCTCATCCAGGACATGATGCCGGGCACGGAAGAGCAACTGAGTAAGGAAGTAACAACGGGCTATGTGGGCTTTGACCCTACTGCCGAAAGCCTGCATGTGGGCAACCTGCTACCCATCACCATGCTGATGCGATTGCAGCGTGCGGGCCACAAACCGGTGGCGCTGGTGGGCGGGGCCACGGGCATGATCGGCGACCCCAGCGGCAAAAGTGCTGAGCGCAACCTGCTGGACGAAGCAACCCTGCGGCGCAATTGTGCGGCCATCGAAAAGCAGCTTCGGAAGTTTCTGGATTTTGAGCCGGGCGCCACGCAGGCCGAGGTGGTGAACAACTATGACTGGTTCAAAGATTTTTCTTTCCTCGACTTCATCCGCGATGTAGGCAAGCATATCACCGTGAACTACATGATGGCGAAAGATTCGGTGAAGAACCGCATGGAGACGGGCATTTCGTTTACCGAGTTCAGCTATCAGCTCATCCAGGGTTATGACTACTACTGGCTGCATAAGCACAAGGGGCTGCGGCTGCAGATGGGCGGTGCCGACCAGTGGGGCAACATCACAACGGGCACGGAGCTGATTCGCCGGATGGCCCATGCTCAAGGCAATGAAAGCCCGTCCACGGAAGCTTTTGGCCTTACCTGCCCGTTGATCACGAAGAGCGATGGCGGCAAGTTTGGCAAGACGGAGAGCGGCACTGTCTGGCTCGACCCTACCCGCACTTCACCCTATCAGTTTTATCAGTTTTGGCTGAAGCTGGCCGATGCCGATGCGCAGCGTATGATGTACATCTTCTCGTTCCGCCCGGTGGCCGAGATTGAAGCGCTGATTGCCACACACGAAGCGGCGCCGCACCAGCGCAACCTGCAAAAGGCATTGGCGGAAGAGATGACCACGCTGGTGCATTCGGCAGAAGACCTGCATTTCGCACAGCAGGCATCGCAAATTTTGTTTGGCGGCGGAGCGCTGGAAGCCCTGCGTTCGCTAAACGAAAAGCAACTGCTGGAAGTGATGGACGGGGTGCCTCAGGTGCGCGTTTCGAAAGAGGCAATTGCCACCGGGGCAGACCTGGTGAGCTTCCTCGCAGAGCACAAGATTTTTCCGTCGAAAGGAGAGGCCCGAAAGATGGTAGCAGCCGGCGGTGTAAGCCTGAATAAGGAAAAGATTCAGGCAACGGATTTCATCATCCGGGCTGAGCATTTGCTCAACGAGCGCTACCTGCTGGTGCAAAAAGGCAAGAGCAACTACACGCTGGTGGTGACGGAATAATTGGCTGAAATTGCCCCTTCCTAACGACTAAAAACGACAACATCTCACAACGAAAAATCCCGCCAATGAGCGGGATTTTCCTTTAGGTGACTTTGGTTTTATGCAAGGCCCTTGCCGTGGCATTGCTTGTACTTCTTGCCGGAGCCGCAGGGGCAGGGGTCGTTGCGACCGATCTTGGGGCCAGCCACGACGGGCTGGCGTTTCACGGCCACATCCGGCTCGGTGTAGTAGTCTTCTTCATCGGCGCCATAGGCATCGCCGGCACGGTCTATCTCAGCGCTGTTGGTGCGCATTTGGCTCATGTCGGTGCGCTGATCCAGCTCGCGGGCATTGGCCTGGTGCGGCTCTTCCTGCATGGGGATGCCGGCGCGCATCAGGAATGCATTGATGTTGCGGTTGATCTCAATCAGCATTCGCTTAAAGAGGTCGAAGGCTTCGAACTTGTAGATCAGTAGCGGGTCTTTCTGTTCGTAGCTGGCCATCTGCACGGAGGAGCGGAGGTCATCCATGGCGCGGAGGTGGTCTTTCCAGCCATCATCAATCATGGCCAGTGTGATATTCTTTTCGAGAGTCTGCACCACAGGCCGGCCTTCCTTTTCTACGCAGTCGCGCAGGCGGACGTAAATCTGAATACCACGCACCCCATCTGTGAAAGGAATGGCGATATGCTCTACCCGATCGCCCTGCTGTTGCAGAATCTGGGTGAGGGTCGGCATCATCTGCTCGCGCATGGCCGTCATCTTGCGTTGGTAGATGTCGGTCACCTGATGGAAGAGTGCATCGGCGATGTTGTTGATATTTCCCTTTGAAAATTCTTCTTCGGAAATAGCGGGTTCAACGGCCAGATGCTGGATGGCATCCATGCGGAAGGCTTCGTAATCACGGTTGTTTTCGTACTTCAGGGCGATGTCGTTGGCCACGTCGAAACGTGCATTTTCCAGGTCCATCGCGAGGCGGTCGCCAAAGAGGGCATGGTTGCGGCGCTTGTAAACAACGTCACGCTGCGAGTTCATGACGTCATCATAATCCAGCAGACGCTTCCGGATGCCGAAGTTGTTTTCTTCTACTTTCTTCTGGGCACGCTCAATGCTCCTCGTGATCATAGAGTGTTGGAGCACCTCGCCTTCTTTATGCCCCATTTTGTCCATGAGGCCGGAGATGCGCTCGGAGTTGAAGAGGCGCATGAGGTCGTCTTCCAGAGACACGAAAAACTGAGAGGTGCCGGGGTCGCCCTGACGGCCCGCACGACCGCGAAGCTGGCGGTCCACGCGACGGCTTTCATGGCGCTCCGTACCAATGATGGCAAGGCCTCCCGCTTCTTTCACACCGGGCCCGAGCTTGATGTCGGTACCACGACCGGCCATGTTGGTAGCGATGGTGATGGCGCCCTGCAAACCGGCTTCAGCCACGATTTGCGCTTCCCGTGCGTGCTGCTTTGCGTTGAGCACGTTGTGGGCAATTTTCTTTTGCTGCAACATCCGCGACAGTAGTTCACTCACTTCCACAGAGGTGGTACCTACCAGCACCGGGCGGCCTATGGCACGCAGCGCTTCGATCTCGTCAATGACGGCCTTATACTTTTCACGCTTGGTCTTATAGACTAAGTCCTGCTGGTCCTTGCGCGCAATGGGCATGTTGGTGGGGATGCTCACCACGTCCAGCTTGTAGATCTCCCAGAACTCGCCGGCTTCTGTTTCGGCGGTACCGGTCATGCCACAGAGCTTGTGGTACATGCGGAAATAGTTCTGCAGCGTAACGGTGGCAAAGGTCTGCGTGGCGGCTTCTACATCCACATCTTCCTTGGCTTCAATGGCCTGGTGCAGTCCGTCTGAATAGCGGCGGCCTTCGAGGATACGACCTGTTTGCTCGTCCACAATTTTCACCTTGCCTTCCATCACCACATACTCCACGTCTTTTTCAAAGAGGGTGTATGCTTTCAGCAGTTGCTGGATGGAATGGATGCGGTCGGCCTTGACGGCATAATCGGCCAGCAGGGCGTCTTTGCGTTGCAGTTTTTCTTCGGGAGTGGCGGTTGCATTTTCAATGCCTGCCAGTTCCGTAGCGATGTCGGGAAGGATAAAAAAGTGAGGGTCTTCGGCACCTTGCGACAGTAGGGCCAGGCCTTTTTCGGTGAGGTCCACCGAGTGGTTTTTCTCATCAATAGCGAAGTAGAGTTCGGCATCCACCTTCGGCATGTGGCGGCCCTGCTCGGAGATGTAGTAGTTCTCCGCTTTCTGCATGATCACCTTGTTGCCTTCTTCAGACAGATACTTGATGAGGGCCGTGCTTTTGGGTAGGCCACGCTGGGCACGGAAAAGGGCCAGGCCGCCGGTTTCTTTGTCGGTTTTGCCTTCGGCAATCAGCTTCTTGGCTTCGTTGAGGGCCGCATTGACAATCTTCTTCTGGGCTTCCACCAGCCGCTCAATGCGGGGCTTAAGGACGTGAAACTGTTGCTCTTCGCCGCGCGGCACCGGGCCGGAGATGATGAGCGGGGTACGGGCATCGTCAATGAGGACAGAGTCCACCTCATCCACCATAGCGAAGTGGTGCTTGCGTTGCACCATCTCGTCCGGCGAATGGACCATGTTGTCGCGGAGGTAGTCGAAGCCAAACTCGTTGTTGGTGCCGTAGGTGATGTCGGCCATGTAGGCGCGACGACGCTCGGCCGTGTTGGGCTGGTGCTTGTCAATGCAGTCCACGCGTAGGCCCAGCCATTCGAAGATGGTGCCGTTCCATTCCTGGTCACGGCGGGCGAGGTAGTCGTTCACCGTTACGATGTGGACGCCTTCGCCGGCAAGGGCATTGAGGTAGGCCGGCAGCGTAGAGACGAGGGTCTTACCCTCACCGGTAGCCATTTCGGCAATCTTGCCTTCGTGGAGGACGGCGCCACCAATGAGCTGGACATCGTAGTGCACCATGTTCCACTGAACGGTGTTGCCGGCAGCGGGCCAGCGGTTGTCGAACGTACACTGGTCACCGTCAATATGGACGTAACTGCGTGTGGTAGCCAGTTCGCGGTCCAGCTCCGTGGCGGTGGACACCAGTTGTTCATTCTGGCTGAAGCGACGGGCGGTTTCTTTTACAACTGCAAAGGCCTCGGGCATAATGGCTTCGAGGACTTCTTCAATCAGTTCATCGCGGCGTTTGACGAGCTTGTCCACCTCGTCGAAGATGGCTTCGCGGCCCTGGCCTTCCTGTTCGAGGGATTCTGCTTCCGCCTTTTTGGCTGCTATCTGCGCATCTATGTCTGTCAGGTGTTCGCGGATGCGCTGTTTAAAATCCTGGGTACGGCCGCGGAGCTCATCGTTGGAAAGGGAGGCGAGGCGTTCAAATTCGGCGTTGATTTCGGCGACGCTGGGTTGGAGTCGTTTGACGTCTTTGT
>JAMIQN010000052.1:0-19885 GCA_035914595.1 Chitinophagaceae bacterium
ACTGGTACAATGCGGAGAACCCGCGTCCCGATTATTACCGAAATCTGCCCAGCTACCTGACTTTAAACAATCAAGACCCCTCCACCGCCGGCTTCCTTTCGCAGCAGCAGATTGACTGGAATAAGCTCTACAATGAAAACTACATGAACTACGATTCCATCGTGGACGAAGGGGGCATTGACGGGCGTGTTGTTCGGGGAAGGCGCTCTGTGTATGTAGTATCTGATTATGTGGATCAGATTCGAAAATTTTACTTCAATACAACCCTGTCTAAAGTGCTGAGCGAGCATTTCAATGTGCAGGCGGGGCTTCAGTTTACCAGCCAGCGAACCGAGAGCTATCGCGAGCTGACTGACCTATTGGGCGGCGACTATTACACCAATCTGAACCAGTTTGCCGTGCAGCAAAATGTGCCGCAGGTAAGCTTCGATCAATACGACCTCAACAACCCCAACCGGGCTATCCGCGTAGGTGATAAATATGGCTACGATTATTACAGCCGATTCACTCAGAGCATGCTTTGGGCACAACTTCAGGCCACCTTCAACCGGATTGATTTCTTCCTGGCGATGAAAGGAGGTTTTAATCAATTTTCCCGCGAAGGCCTTTACACAAACGGCCTTTTCCCGACAGAATCTTTTGGTGCCAGCGACCCCAATCAGTTTACAACGCTGGGTGTGAAGGGAGGCTTGACCTACAAAGTGGACGGGCGCAATTTTCTGTTTGCAAATGCAGCCTTCAGTCACGAGCCGCCCCAGATGGACAACACCTTCATTTCGCCACGCACCCGCAGCCTGACCGTAAGCAACCCGACTACTGAAAAAGTAAGCAGCATCGAAGCCGGCTACCTCATGCGCAGCCCTAAATACCAACTGCGCCTGGTAGGCTATGCGACCGATGTAAAAGACGCTACCGAGATCAAGCGATTCTACAATGACGATCCTGCCTTCCGCAGCTTTGTCAACTATGTGATTCGCGGGGTGAATACCCGCTACACCGGTATAGAAGCAGCCGCTGAAGTGAAGGTGGTGCCGGTGTTGGCTGTTTCGGCTGTGGCAGCCATTGGCCAGGCTTTTTACACCAACAACCCTAGCTCCATCGGGGTGTATATGGACAATGATACCGTGAGTGTGCCGACGCAGCGCAAGGCCTACATTAAGAACTATTACCTCTCCGTAGGGCCGCAAAGTGCCTATACGCTGGGCTTCCGCTATGGCCCGAAGAAATTCTGGTATGCCAATCTTAACCTGAATTATTTCGACCGGAATTATGTGGACATCAATCCGGACCGCCGCACCTCCGAAGCTGTGGCCGGGCTGCCGGTAGGTTCGGAGCAATATCACCGCATCGTGGACCAGGAGAAGTTGCCTTCAGCCTTCACCGTGGATTTGAGCATCAGCAAGTCCTTCCTGCTTTCGAAATATGCGAAGGCGCTGCCACGCAATACCTTCCTCTATTTCAACCTCGGCATCACTAATCTGCTGGACGCAAAAGACATCCGGACAGGTGGCTTCGAGCAACTTCGCTATGATTTTGCCGGCGAAAATCCGGACAAGTACCCAACCAAGTATTTCTATTCCTACGGCAGAACCTTCTTTGTGAATGTGAGCCTGCGCTTCTAAAATTCTTTTCAAAAAAAATCCAACGCACGACGTGAACAAGCTAAAGATTCTCTTCCTCGCTCTGCTTGCCGGCGGCCTCATTACCGGCTGCGTCAAGAAAGATTTTGACCAACCCGCAGACACCAGCGGCTTCGACCCCGGGCTGCCTGCCGGCGATTCGGCCATCAGCATTCGCTCTCTCCTCAAGATGCGCCCCTACACAGGCGGCAGCCTGGACACGATGCTCGTCACGCAGGACCTGACGCTGACCGTCATCGTCAATGCAGATGATCGTAGTGGCAATCTCTACAAAAGCATCTTCGCGCAGGACAGCACCGGTGGCATCCAGATTTACATTGATGCCTACAGCCTGTACAATCGCTATCCCGTAGGGCGCAAATTGTATGTCCGCCTGAAGGGCATGTACCTGAGCTATAATTCCGGCACGGGCACACCTTGCATCAGTGGTGGCATCAGCGAGCAGGCCGCACCGCTGGGCCTCAATGGACGCGCTATTGACCAGCACATCATCGCAGCTACAACCAACAATGTAGTGGCGGACACGGTGCTTTCTTTTGATGCACTGCGCAATTACACGGCCAATGCCGATATCAGCCTGCTGGGGCGCCTCGTCACTATCAAGGACAGTGTTCAGTTTGGTGATACAGTGCATACTTACGCATCCCCAACGGACGCTACCAATCGCTACATCTGGACCTGTGGTACCAATCTGTATGTGGGCAACACTACGCCTACCGGCATGATGGCGGTTCGTACGGACAACTTCGCCAGTTTCCATGCGCAGAAGCTTCCTTTTGGTAAGGGTAAAATTTCCGGCATCTACACCATCTATAAGACAACGCCCCAGCTCATCCTGCGCGACACGACTGATGTGCGGTTTTATGGTCCTCGCTGCGGCCCCATCGCTACCGGCAGTGTGCTTTTTTCTGAAAACTTCAATACCGGTACAAACAACACCGACATCAACCTCACCGGCTGGACCAACTACGCCGAGGCCGGCGGTAAGAAATGGCAGTTTTCGAACAGCGGCAGCACCAGCAATCCTTACGCACGCATGTCCGCTTTCAACAGCAACCAGAGCTCTGTGATTTCCTGGCTGGTGACACCTGGCATCAACCTCAGCGGCAAGGTGAACCCCATGCTCACATTCAAAAGTGCCAACGGCTTTGATAATGGCGCTACGCTAAAGGTGTATGCCAGTACCAATTTCAACGGCAGCAACTTCGGCACCGCCACCTGGACGCTGCTGAACCCTACGCTGGCACCCTCTTCTGCCAGTGGATTCAGTGCCTTCACCCCTTCAGGAAACGTGAGCCTAAGCAGCTTTTCAGGTACTGTTTATATCGCCTTTAAATATGAAGGCTCCGACCCCAGCGGCTCCTCTTCCGATAAGACCACTACCTGGGAGCTTGACGACCTGAGCGTTACCGCAGACTAAACCTCAACTCTCCATTTTTCAAAGGCCGCTTCGCAGTTCCGAAGCGGCCTTTTTATTGCCAAAACATGCCTGCCCGGAACGCTGCAATAGGTAGCATCCTTACCCGGAACAGAAAATGAGTGGAAAAAATCTTGGCTGAATTGCTGGAAACGCGGGCCTAAAGGAAGAAATTAGCACATACCAAAAACGGCGATGCCTTATGAAAAAAATTGCTTTACTCCTTGCCGCCTGCAGCTTCGGCTTAGCCGCTCAGGCCCAGATTTCCATCACGACCAGCTCGCTTAGCTACGACCAAACCTTCGATGGGTTAGACACAACTGCATACGTCGGCTCCGGCTTTCACGGCAGCACTAACCTGCCCGCCGGCTGGCAGATTTTCGAACATGGCTCCAGTACAACCCGCAACGGCAACGACTATGTGGGCGACTATGGCTATTCCAATAGCGGCGATACCTACAGCTATGGCTCACAGGGCAGCAACGAACGGGCTTTAGGGTCTATTAGCTCCGGCTCCGTAAGCACCAACTATGGCGTCGTGTTCGTCAACAACACCGGCTCCACTATTACCAGCTTCATTGTTCGCTACCGTGGAGAACAATGGCGCATGGGGCGAACCGGGCGTACCAACCTGGATTCCCTTCTGTTTTATTATAGCGACTCCGCTACTTCTGTTGCCGACACCATCCCGTCCAAATGGACACTCGATACGGCCTTGTCCCTTTTCACCCCCAACATGGGTGCGACAGGCGGCCCATTGAACGGGAATGCAAGCGGTAATAATGTTATCCGCACCGACACCATCAACCTGAACCTCGCCAACGGTGATACACTAGTGCTCGGCTGGCATGATGTCAATATACTTGACGCTGATGATGGCATGGGCGTGGACAGCTTCTCTGTCATCTTCAGCATTGCCAGTTCGCCTCGGCCTGTCCTACTCTCCCATACCCCTGCCAGCAATGCCACCGGCGTATCGCCCGGCACTACGCTGACTATGACCTTCGATAAGGCTGTTTCCGCAGGCGCAGGCAATATCTACCTGAGCAACGAAAACACCGGCAACACCACCACCATTCCCGCCAACAGCGCTGCCGTTGCCATCTCAGGTGCCACCGTTACCGTCACGCCGCCTGCCGCCCTCAGCAATGGCGATGTTTATCACGTCGTCTTCGACTCTACCGCCTTCGATACGGCCGGCTACAACTGCTACGGCATCTACGACACCACGGCTTGGGCCTTCACCGTGTTCAGGGGTGCTGTGGGCTCCACCCATGCGAACAATTTTGCCCTCCAGGCGCTCAACCCCGGCATTAATGGTGTCTTCACCCTCAACTGTAGCCTCGCCCAGGCCACATCGCTGCAAGTGCGCGTCATAGACCTCAACGGTCGCATCGTGGCCACCCGCTCCTTCCGGGCACAGAAAGGCGAAAACCGCTTGCGCATCCGCACAGGCCTGCCCGCCGGCACCTATCTCATCCGCGTGGACGATGGCCACGACTGGAGCAGCGTCAAGGCCATCCTGCAATAGCTTCTTTCAGAGTTTTTGATACCGGAAAGGACGCGTCATCACGGCGCGTCTTTTCTTTTTTGAGTCAGCTTTTGCAGCGCTCCCAGTCATTTGTTGCGTCGCACACAGAGGGGCCTTTCAGTCTGTTCAGCTTTCCCCGGAAAGATGTGGCGAGAGAGCCTGAGCACAGTCAATTCCATCATCGGCACAAAGTATCAGGATAGGGACAGCAGCCCTTCGCGGGCATTCTACATTTGGCCCACTTTAAAAATCAAGACATCTCCATGCAGAACCCCAACCAGGCACTCCTCGCCGAACTGAAACATGAAGCAGCTTCTACCCGCCGCATGTTCGAGCGCGTACCCTTCGACAATGCCGAATACCAGCCCCACCAAAAAAGTACCCGGATGAACCGCCTTGCAGGCCACGTCTCTGAGCTTTTCGGCTGGATTCCGATGGTCCTTGCCACAGATGAACTCGACTTTGCTTCCGGCCAATACCAGCCGTTCATCCCCACCAGCCGCGATGAGCTGCTCCAGCATTTTGACCAGGCTATTGCCGCTGCCGGCGAGGCCCTCAGCAAGGCAGACAGCGCCACCATGGCCGCCACCTGGACAATGCGCGCCGGCGATCATGTGATCGTTTCGGTGCCCAAGGCAGTTGCATTGCGCAGCGTCGTGTTCAACCACCTGATTCATCACCGGGGCCAGCTTTCCGTCTATCTGCGGTTGAACAATGCGCCGGTACCGGGCATGTACGGCCCCAGCGCCGATGAGCATTGAGCCTTTTTACTGAGGTAGGATCAATTCCGCCCGGAGCACGCGCCGCTGCTCGCTTTCTGTTGTCAGCGTTACAGCTACATGAGGCATGGTCAGCAGTTGTGGTGCGTGCCCGGGCCATTCCACAAAGCAGAGGGCATCTTCGCGGAGCAGGGCGTCTTCCATACCCGCTTCGATGGCTTCATCCAGGCTTTGCAGCCGATACCAGTCCATGTGCAGGATGCAACGAAAGGACACGGAAGGGTTCTCCACCCGATATTCATTGATCAGTGCAAACGTGGGTGACGACACGGCATCTTGCACACCCAGCAAGTCGCAGAGGGTGTGAATCAAGGTCGTCTTGCCGGCACCCAGAGAGCCGGTAAAAGAAAACACCCGGCAGCGCGCAGCCCATTGCCAAAACTGCTGTGCCACGTCCCGGATTTCGGCCAGGGCATAGGCAGCTTCAAAAGGTGAGTCGGCATTCATGAGGGCTTCGGGAAAGAGGCTGGCTACATGTTGATGTAGTTCATCAGCGAGCGGTAGCGGTCCATCACATCTTCGATGCCCGTCTGCGCGCCAAACACATCCTTCACTTCATATTCGCGCCGCTGAAAAGAGGAGATAAGCGCCTCCAGATTTGTGCGATTCGTTTTTAAAGTCACCTGCACCTTGTCTGTATCGGTAATGGTGCTTAGCTGGCTGGAGATGATGGTGACATCTTCGTTTTCGCAGATGCGGGCAATTTCGGAAAGGCTGTATTGGCGCGGCTCCAGCTCCAGGATGAGGATGCCGCCCGGCCGGTCGAGGCTGCTGTTTTCCGTCACGAATTTCAGCAGGTCGTCGCGCGTGATGCTGCCGATATAGCGGCTGCTTTCGTCAATCACCGGCACCACATTCAGGTGCTGCTCTGTAGCGATGCGCATGGCATCGTAGGGGTGCGCCGCCACTGACACGGCAGGACGATATTGAGCGAAGCCGGCACTGTCTAAAGCGCGCTCGGGTGTGTCCCAGTCCAGCAACACATTCTCCTGGATGAGGCCCATATACTCGATGCCGCGCACCAGTGGCAACTGTGCGAGGTGCGATTCTTCCATTAGGGAAAGTGCCCGATTGCCGGTGTCAGTAGGCGCCAGTGTAGGCACTTCGGGAGATATGAGCTGTTCAATCAGCATGAGGTATTGCTTGATACAAATAACGCACCGCAGCGGAAGATTGGTGTCTGCTTAACGTCCATATTGGAATCGCTGCAGGCGTGGCGCTATTGGCAAAATCAATTCGTCCGGTAAGCTATGGCAGCCAGTCGGCGATAAAGAGATTGGTGTCATGGCCGCCGCCGTTGTTGCGGTTGGAAGAGAAAATAATCTTCTTGCCATCCGGTGTGAAGGCAGGGAAGGCATCGAAGCCGCCGTCATGAGAGATGCGCTCCAGGCCCGTTCCATCGAGGTTGATGAGATAGAGGTTGAAGGGGAATCCGCGTGGGTATTCGTGGTTGGACGCGAAGATGATCTTCTTGCCATCCGGTGTGAAGTTGGGCGCCCAGTTAGCCTTATCGAGGAAGGTAATCTGCCGCACATTGGAGCCATCTGCATTGGCCACATACACCTCCATTTTAGTGGGCATCACCAGGCCTTGCGCCAGCAGGTCCTTGTATTCCTTTTGCTCTTCTTCCGTCTGTGGACGGGAGGCACGCCACACAATCATTTTGCTGTCCGGCGAAAACCAGGCGCCGCCGTCGTAGCCCAGTTCATGCGTGATCTGCCGCACGTCGCTGCCGTCAATATTCATTGTGTAGAGGTCCAGGTCGCCATTGCGCATGGAGGTAAAGACAATCTTCTTTCCGTCCGGCGAAATAGTGGCTTCGGCATCGTAACCCGGCGTGTTGGTGAGGTGCTTCACCACTTTGCCATTGAAGTCGCTTACTACAATATCGTAGCTCGGATAGATCGGCCAGACATACTTCTTGAGTTTGTGCTTATCGGGCACAGGAGGGCAGGCATCGCCACCGCCAAACTGAGTAGTCGCGTAGAGGAAATGCTTCATGTCCGGCATCAGATAGGCGCAGGTAGTGCGGCCCTTGCCGGTGGAGACCAGCTTCGTTTCAAACTTGCCGTTCTTGCCGGCAGGCAGGGTGCCGAGGAAGATCCGGTCGCACTCAATGCCGTCTTTAGGCGCCGTGCGCTGGTATGTGAAATGGCGATTGTCGTATCCGAAATAGGCTTCGGCATTGTCGCCACCAAAGCTGAGCTGGCGCACATTCCGGAAATGTTTTTCAGTGGGATACCGAAGGCTGTCCTGCGCCCGACTGCTTTGGCCTACCATCAGCAGGGCTGCAGCTATAAGTAGAAATTTCATGAGGATTTCAAAAAAATGCGCGGCAAAAGTCGGGGTCTGCACGGCCTCGGATTGTAAAAGCAAAGACAAGATTCCGGCACTGAAAAAGAGGAAGAATCATGAATTGAAAATCCTTGTCGGATGAGGGCCTGCCGTCTGTCCCAGGCAGGCCGGATGTATAAGGAAAGGAGTCGGGGAAGATTTCACCGGGCCTTTGGCAAGCCCGTACCTTCGCACCATGCCCCAGAACGCCGCCGTTTCCAATCCTCCGGCCACCCTCGAGCAAGCCCTCAAACTGGGCCTTCTTGAAGAAGAATTTGAACAGATAAAAGCCGTCTTAGGCCGCACGCCCAACTTCACAGAGGCTGCGATGTACTCCGTGATGTGGAGTGAGCATTGCAGCTACAAGAACTCCATCAAATGGCTGAAAACCCTGCCTCGTGAAGGGGAACGCCTGCTGGTGAAAGCGGGTGAAGAAAACGCCGGCCTCGTTGATATCGGTGATGGCCTCGGCTGTGTTTTCAAAATAGAAAGCCATAACCACCCCAGTGCCATTGAACCTTTTCAGGGTGCAGCTACCGGCGTGGGCGGCATTCACCGCGACATCTTTACCATGGGTGCCCGGCCGATTGCGGCGCTCAATTCATTGCGCTTTGGCCTGCCCGATAATCCCAAAACCAAGTGGCTCGTAAAAGGCGTGGTGAAAGGCATTGGGCATTACGGCAACTGCTTCGGCGTGCCGACCCTGGCCGGTGAAGTGTATTTCGAAGACTGCTATCAGACCAACCCCTTGGTGAATGCCATGAGCGTGGGTATTGTCAAAGCAGGCGAGACGGTGAGTGCAACCTCTCATGGTGCCGGCAACCCTGTCTTTATTGTTGGTGCTTCCACCGGGAAAGACGGTATTGGCGGAGCCTCCTTTGCCTCTGCAGACATCACCGAAGAGAGTGCGGAACAACTTCCTTCCGTTCAGGTTGGCGACCCTTTTGAAGAAAAGAAACTGCTTGAAGCCTGCCTCGAAGTGATTCAAACCGGAGCCATTGTTGGGATGCAGGATATGGGCGCGGCGGGCATCACCTGCTCCACCTCAGAGATGAGCGCGAAAGGCGAGCATGGCATGATCATCCACCTGGACCGTGTGCCGGTGCGCCAAAAGGACATGAAGCCCTGGGAAATGCTGCTTTCAGAAAGCCAGGAGCGCATGTTGGTAGTCGTGAAAAAAGGACGAGAAGCCGATGTGCAGGCCGTCTTTGATAAATGGGACATCCATTGTGAAGAGATTGGAGAGGTAACGACCGAACAGCGCCTGCGCTATTTCATGCATGGAGAGCCGGTGGCAGATGTGCCGGCCCAAAGCATGGTGCTAGGCGGCGGGGCTCCTGTGTATGAACGTGCTTACAGCGAGCCGGAATACCTGAAGAAAGTGCGTGCTTTTGACCCTGCCTCCATTGAGGAGCCGGGCAATCTGCATGAGTTGGCCTTCCGCCTGATTCAATTGCCCAACATCGCTTCCAAACGCTGGATTTATGAGCAATATGACAGCATGGTGATGACCGGCAACACGCACACCAATGCGCCTTCAGATGCGGCAGTGGTGCGGGTGCATGGTAGTGAAAAAGCTTTGGCGGTGACAACTGATTGCAATGCGCGTTATGTCTTTGCAGATCCCTTCAAAGGGGCCATGATTGCTGTGGCAGAAGCGGCGCGCAACATCGTATGTAGCGGAGGCACGCCGGTGGGTGTCACCAACTGCCTCAACTTCGGCAACCCCTACAATCCCGAAGCCTACTTCCAGTTTGTTCATGCCGTGAAAGGCATGGGTGAGGCTTGTCGCAAGTTTGGAACACCTGTGACGGGAGGCAACGTGAGCTTCTACAATCAGGGGCCGGACGGGCCGGTTTATCCTACACCTACCATCGGCATGGTGGGTGTACTGGATAGTTTGAGCAACAAGATGACGATGCGCTTCCAGCAAGGTGGCGATTTGATCTACCTCATCGGCTCACCCCGCGAAGACATCAACTGCTCAGAGTACCTCCACCAGCTTTGCGGCGTCACGCACAGCCCCACGCCTTACTTCGATTTGCAGGAGGAGTATGCCCTGCAGCAGGCAATAGCACGGCTGATAGAGCGCGGCAGCATTCGCTCGGCACACGACATTTCTGAAGGGGGTTTGTTCTGCTGTATGCTGGAATCAGCGATGGGCAGCGGCCACGGCTTTACACTGAATACGCTGCCGTCTATGCGCAAGGATGCCTTCCTGTTTGGCGAAGCGCAAAGCCGCGTTGTGGTGAGCGTAAACCCGGATTTGAAAGCACTCTTCGAAGCAGAAATAGAAGGCACGCCCACTTTGCTTTTGGGTCGAGTGGCTCCCACTGCAGAAATCATCGTGGATGGCGATAGCTGGGGCTATCTGGCTGAATGGAAAGAAGCCTACGATACAGCGCTGGAGAAGCTGCTGACGGCCTGATTCGGCTGCGACTGCAATGCAGTACTTCTTCAAAAAGTGAGGATATAAAAGAGAGGCTGTCCCGATTTGCGAGACAGCCTCTCTTGTTCTGTAGCAAAAATGAATCGGAGTCCGTGCTACGCGGTAACGCTCTGCTCTGCCCGGATGCAGGCTGCGGCGGTCTCCACCATATTCCTGGAGCCGATGAAGATGGGCACTCGCTGGTGCAATTGTTCGGGCTGAATATCAAGGATGCGCTGATGACCTGTTGTTGCCATACCGCCGGCAGCTTCCACGAGGAAGGCCATTGGATTGCATTCATAAAGCAGCCTCAGTTTACCGTTCGGGTTTTTGGAATCGGCAGGATACATGAAGATGCCGCCCTTGATGAGTGTGCGGTGCATATCGGCCACCATTGAGCCGATGTAGCGGTGGCTGAAAGACTGGTCCATGCACTGGGTGAGGTATTGCTTCACGCCGCTGCCATACTTGTTCCAGTTACCCTGATTGATGGAGTAAATTTTACCATCGGGGTTCACCCGGATATTGGGATGAGAGAGGCAAAACTCACCGATGCTGGGCTCCAGCGTAAATCCATTCACACCAAGTTTGGTGGCATACACCATCATGGTTGAAGAGCCGTAAATGACATAGCCCGCAGCCATCAGGTTTTTACCTGCCTGCAGAAAATCTTCCTTGGTGCAGGGCTGGCCCAACGGCGATACCCGGCGGTAGATAGCGAAGATGGTGCCGATACTGGCATTGCAATCAATATTGGAAGAGCCGTCCAGTGGGTCGAAGAGGACCACGTACTTGCTGTCGGCGCTGATTTTTTCGTCAAAGCAGACGGCCTCATCATTTTCTTCGGAGGCAATGCCCGCGCAGTCGCTGGAATTGCGCAGCACACTCACCAGCATATTATCCGCATAAACGTCCAGCTTCATCTGCTCTTCGCCCTGCACATTGGTGGAGCCTTGTTTGCCAAGAATCCCTTCCACGAGGCCGGCTTTCATCACCTGTTTGTTGATAAGCTTGCAGGCCAGGCCTATGTCGCGCAGCAGGGCGGACAACTCGCCTTTTGCCTGAGGGAACTGACGGGTTTCGTGAATGGTAAACTCGTCCAGAGTGATGAGTTTGCGGGTCATGGTGCTGGTCATTTTCTACGGCCTTTTCGCGCAAAATAACGGCGCGGCAGCCAAAGCGGGGAAGCGACTGTGCAGCAGCGAAACAGAAGACTTCGAAGGCCGGCAATTCTGCAAAAGAGCTTTCAATTTCATTCCGGGAAATGATGAAGGCCCTGCCTTTGAAATTCAAACTTCCTATAGCCTTTCCCGTAGTATAAATTGCGCACGTGGTTCAAAGCTTCAGGAATATCAGCCGCGAGACAGAAGAAGTCGTCAGCCTCGAGGACGCTAACTGGGTGAATGTGTCGCCTCCTTTTGATGCGAAAGAAATTCTCAGGCTTAGCAATCAGCTTAATATCCCCCGCGACTTCCTGACCGACACGCTCGACATTGAAGAACGTTCGCGCTATGAGCTCGAAGACGGGGTGAAGCTCATCATCATCAAGACGCCGGCAGAAAACAAATCGCTCAACGAAAGCGACGCCTATTTCATCACCATCCCCATCGCCATTATCCTCACCGACCGCAACCAGGTGGTCACCGTCAACTCCTTCGAGAATGTGGCGATACGGCGCTTCCTGAGCACGTTTGCGAAGCGCCATTCCGAGCGGCCCAACATGATGGTGTTGAAAATTTTTGAGAAGGTGGTCGTGGACTTCATGGACGTACTGAAGGAGATTAACCGGCGCAGAAATGAGTTTGAACAAAAGCTCTACGTCTCCAACCGGAATGAAGAACTGCTGGCGCTGATGCGGGTGCAGAAGAGCTTAGTGTATTTCCTGACAGCGCTTCGTGGCAATGAGCTTTTGCTTAAGAAAATGGAGCGAACCAATTTCCTGGGCTGCGATGAAGACGAGCTGGAATACATGCGCGACCTGACGGTAGAGTATGCACAGGCCCTTGAAATGGCGGACACCTACACCAACATCCTTTCGTCCACCCTGGATGCCTTTGCCAGCATCATCAACAACAATATGAACATCGTCATCAAGCGCCTGACGGCTATCACCATCGTCTTGTCGGTGCCGGCGCTTGTGGCAGGGTTCTTTGGCATGAACGTGAAATTTCCGGAGGAAGGCACCATTGTCGGATTCTACTGGGCACTTGGGATTTCGTTGCTTTTTTCCGTGTTGCTGAGCCTTTATTTCAACAAGAAAAAGTGGTTTTAACCGACCTCTTTCCGCATGAAAGCGTCACGATTCAATCTGCGTGTGTACGGCATCTGCATTGAAGCAGGCAGGCTGCTGGTGAATGATGAACTGATCGGGCAACAGCGTGTAATCAAGTTGCCGGGCGGCGGCCTGGAGCTGGGCGAAGGCACCATCGAAGGGCTGAAGCGGGAATGGCGCGAGGAGCTGGGACTGGAGATAGAAGTAGGTGCCCATTTCTATACCACCGATTTTTTTCAGGCAAGTGCATTTGATGCGTCGCAGGTAGTTTCCATCTACTATTTCGTTCGGTTGAAAGGGAAACCGACCATTCATAATCTGCAGGCCAATGAGCGCAGCTTCTGGGTGCCTCTGACGGAGCTGAGCGAGGCCACGTTCACCCTTCCGATTGATAAGGTGGTGGGCAAAATGCTGGCCGGACAAATAGCGGCTGGTGCGGTTGTACATTCATAGGAAGAAAAAATCAGGGCCATGAAAAAGCTCTATGTTTTGCTGCTTGCGGTCTGTCTGGTTCATCCCGTACTGGCGCAGAAGTTCCGGATGGTGGATACGGCGAATCGGTGGGTAGTCTTTGACCAATGGGGCTTTATCGGGGAACAACATCTTCAGACCAGCATCCTTCAATTAGTTGGCGACACAGTCTACAATGGAATGCATTATCAACGGATGAAGGCCGTTCTTGCAAGTGATTCAGCCACCCCAACACGTTGCTTGTGCTTTGGTGACCTTTTCCGGGAGGATACGGTCAACAATCGTGTTTATTGCGTCAACCTGTTTGCAGGAGACACAATTGAACGGGTCATATTTGATTACAACTGGAAGATTGACGATTCTGTTGAATGGAATAATGAGTTCTGCAATTGCATTGGCTATAGCGTTATTAAGGGCATTGACTCTACGCAGATCAATGGAAACTGGCATAGAGTATTCAATATGGAATCCCGTTACGAACTGGGCTCGCCAGTACCCTTTGCTGTTATTGAAGGTATTGGCAGTACAAAGGGGCCGGGTTTTGGCAGTTCTCCATTCATGTTTGAGAACGACAGTCGCCTCAAATGCTTTTTTCAAGCGGGTACAAAACCCATATTGAATCCATCAGTGTATGGCTTCGACAATGCCGGCACTTGCTATCTGAGCGTGCCTACTACACAGGCTATCACAGGCACCGTTCAAATTGTTCCCAACCCGGGTGGACAGGATGCTGAGCTACGTCTTCCTTCGGCATCATTTCAGCAGTGCATCATTTGGGATGTTTGTGGGCGAAAGCTTGTTACCCTCAATTTGGCCGGTAAGATGCGGGCTTCGATCGGTTCGTTCATTGAGACTCCGGGGCTTTATCTGCTTGAAGTGACGGATATTGAAGGACGGCGTCTCACACGCAAGTTTGTCTTTCAGAAATGAAGTCGCGATGCTGAGCTTTTCCAAATAGCACTATTGGCGATTCGAGGAGCCACCATTCTACATTTACCGGCTTCATGAAACTCCTGCTTCGCTATTTGCGGCCCCACAAATGGCTGATCGTTCTGGCCCTGTTTCTGGTTTCAGTCAATCAGATCTTTTCGCTGCTCAATCCCTACATCCTCGGTCATTACCTCATTGACCCCTACGCCAACCGCACTGCATTTTACCGCGCGCAGCACGATAGCTACGGCTACTTCCACGGCGTCATCATGGGCCTGCTGATGATCATCGGCACGGCAATGGTGTCGCGGATTGCAAAGGCATTTCAGGATTATGTGGTCAACGTCATCATTCAAAAATTTGGCGCCCAGCTCTATACCGACAGCCTGAAACATGCGCTGCGCCTGCCTTTTGCCGAGTTTGAAGACCAGCGCAGCGGCGAGACTTTATCGGTCCTGCAAAAGGTGCGTTCCGACAACGAGAAGTTCATCACCAACTTCGTCAACGTGCTTTTTGCCACGCTGGTGGGCATCGTCTTCGTGTTCATCATTGCGTTTCGCATCACGCCGCTGCTGCCGGTGATTTATCTGGTAGGAGCCATTATCCTGGGCCTGTTGACGAGCGCACTGAGCAAAAAAATCAAACATATCCAGCGCCGCATTCTGGGCGAGACCAATGCCCTGGCCGGCTCCACCACCGAGTCGCTGCGCAATATCGAACTGGTGAAAAGCCTCGGCCTGACACAGCAGGAGATTCATCGCCTCAACACCACGACGTTCAAAATCCTGAAGCTGGAATTGCGCAAGGTGAAGAGCATTCGCACCATCTCTTTTGTGCAGGGCACCTTCGTCAATTTCCTGCAGCAATGCATCATGTTCACGCTGCTGTTTCTGGTCTTCCGCGATAAGCTGAGCGTGGGTGAGATGATCATGATGCAGTTCTATTCCTTCTTCATCTTCGGGCCGTTGCAGGAGTTGGGCAATATCATCCTTTCCTACCGCGAAGCACAGGCATCACTGGGCAACTTACAGACGCTGATGGCCAAGCCGGTGGAGCTGCCGCCAAGCAATCCCAAGCCGCTCAATGCCATTCGTCAGCTTGCTTTTTCCTCCGTTTCCTTTCAGCATCAAACAGCTACGCGGCCTGCCCTGCGGCAGATTTCTTTTGAGGTGAAGCAGGGTGAAACCATTGCCTTTGTCGGGCCTTCCGGCTCGGGCAAAACCACGCTCGTAAAGCTGCTGGTGGGCCTGTATCATCCCGACGAAGGCGCCATCTACTACAATCACCACCCTGATGATGAAATTGATTTCGATGAGTTGCGGAGTCAGATCGGTTTCGTCACGCAGGACACCCAGCTTTTCTCCGGCACCATCCGCGAAAACCTGCTGTTTGTCAACCCGGACGCTACCGAGGCAGACATTCATGATGTGATTCATAAGTCGGCCGGCGACAGCCTGCTGGCCCGTGCCGAGTTGGGCATTGACACGCTGATTGGGGAGGGCGGTCTGAAGCTGTCGGGTGGGGAACGCCAACGGCTGAGCATCGCCCGCGCCCTGCTGCGCCATCCGCGACTGATGATTTTTGATGAGGCCACCTCGGCCCTGGATTCGCTGACGGAAGAGGAGATTTCGCAAACCATCCGCACGATTACGGAGCGCCGGGAGCACATCACCGTCATGATTGCCCACCGCCTGTCCACCATCATGCATGCCGACCGCATCTACGTGCTGGAGCAGGGCAGCATCGTGGAAACCGGCAACCACCAAAGCCTGCTGGAAGAGCGGGGCCTTTATTATGCCATGTGGCGCCAGCAAATTGGTGAGCGCAAAGAGGCGAAAGCGGGGATGGAAGGGGTGGGGTGAGCGATTTTTTGAGGGGGAAGTTGTACTGCTTATGTTTCCAAAAGCTGGTCAGATTTAGTGTGGAGAAAAGCGCCCGCAGTGTCAGTCCTTTTCGCTGACAGGCTACACATTTACCAAGGCGGAAAGGGTATCTTCCAATGAAGGAAAATGCAGTGGAGCCGTATCCATTTTTCAATTGTTAACCTGGTAATGAAACGGCTACAAATTGTAACGTCTTGAAGATGGAAGTCCCGGATAGTAAACTGAGTATGACGGATGTAGCAGATACTCAACAATTGCTTCGCCTAAACCAATCCATCCCTTCGCCCAAGGCGGCTCCTTTCAAACAATGGCTGGCAAAGGTTGGCCACGAGCGCCTTCAGGAAATTCAGGACCCTGTCATGAGCTTGGACCGGGTCGGGAAACCCGCAACAAACTCAAAAATTACGGGAAGAAAGAACCGGCAGGAATGAGCCTTGTCATTGCCAGAACGCTTGCAACGTCTTGCCCTCAGACCCTCCCCACGGGGCTGTTTTCATTGCGCTAAATCCCTCCCAATGTTGACCATGATTAGGAATGGCGCGGGTTTTTTAGTCCACCTTGCGCCCGCCATACGCCCGGGCTCTTTCATTCATCTTTTTATTGTCAAACCCCATGCATGTGGACATCCCCCCTTTTCAAAACCTGAACGAATGGCTTGAAAAGTATCCGGCACTGCGGCCTGTCATCGCCCTGCAGCCCCACCTCTGGCTCAACCCGAACCTGAAACACATGAGCCAGGACCTGCCCCTCCCTTTCCGCCGCTCGGATATGGACCAGGGCCGCGCCTTCCTTGAAAAATATGCGGGCTTCATTGCGCGCATCTTCCCCGAAACCGCTGCTGCCGGCGGCCACATCGTCTCACCGCTGCGCGAAATCCCTGCCTACCGCGATGCTCAAAACCGGCAGTCGGCGACGCCTATCTCGGGCCGCCTTTTCCTAAAATGTGATAATGCCCTGCCTGTGGCCGGCTCCATCAAAGCGCGGGGTGGCTTTTTTGAAGTGCTCAAATTCGCCCACAAGCTCGCTGTCCGTGAGGGATTTATCCGTGAGGAAGAAGCCGCTGACTTCACTCTGCCCAAACTGCGTCAGCTCTTTGCGCAATACACGATTGGCGTCGGCTCTACCGGCAACCTGGGGCTCAGCATCGGCATCATCAGTGCGCAACTGGGTTTCCGGGTCAAAGTGTATATGAGCCAGGATGCCAAGGCCTGGAAGAAAGACCTGCTGCGCCAGAAGGGGGCCGAGGTCATTGAAATTGCCGACGACTTTGGCGCCGCCGTTTCCAAGGGGCGGAGGGAAACCCACAGCAATCCCTACGGCTATTTTGTAGATGATGAAAACAGCAGCCAGTTGTTTCTCGGCTACAGCCAGGCCGCCTTTGAATTGCAGCGCCAGTTGCAGGAGCAGCACATCACCGTAGATGCCGGGCATCCTCTGTTTGTGTACTCGCCCTGCGGTGTCGGTGGCTCGCCCGGCGGCGTCATGTTTGGCCTAAAAACCCTCTTTGGCGATGCAGTCCACAACTTTTTTGCGGAGCCGACCCACTCGCCCTCAGTGCTCATCGGCCTCATCACCGGCAAGAAGGAAAAGATCTGCGTGCAGGATTTTGGAATCGACAACCTCACCGAGGCCGATGGGCTGGCCGTGGGAAGACCTTCTGCCTTTGCCAGCGGGGTCATTCATAAGCTGGTAAGCGGCATCTTCACTGTCGAAGATGAGCGCCTGTATGAGATGCTGCAAAGCCTCTACGAGCAGGAGCAGATTTTCATAGAACCTTCGGCCACAGCAGGGCTGGCAGGGCCTGTGCGCGTCCTGTCGTCCGGTTATCTGGAGCAGCATCACATCCGCCCTGAAAATGTGACCCATGTAGCCTGGTCCACCGGTGGCGACCTGGTGCCGGCAGCCACCCGTGAGGCTTTTTTGAAGCGAGGGAAATAATCCGCTTTTTGAGAAAGGCATAACTACTGAGTCCCAAAGGATGGGGTGCGGACTGACTTTTTTTAACGCGAAAAAAGAAGTTGGTATATGAAAAAATGCAGACCTCTGCGAAATGCTTCTACTGCTTTTCAACGGCAGCCCGGGCATCGCTTTGAGAATGTCTGATTTTCAGCGAAGCCGCAAGGAGCCTGTTGGAAAGCTTGTTAGAGGCTAAAAACTTCTTTCCATGAAAAAGCATATTGCATGGATGCTGTTGTTGCTTTCCTGCTATGGTTGCCAAAGGCCGACCAGCGCCGAAGCCCAGCATCGGAACCCATACTACTCCCACACAGACACCACCACACTGCATGTCAGCAATGCCGAGTGGAAGAAGATTCTGTCGCCGGAGCTGTATGCCGTGGCACGTGAGCAGGCTACGGAGCGCGCCTTCACGGGCAAGTACTGGAATGCCGACGCGAAAGGCACTTACTACTGTGCTGTTTGCGGCAATCGTTTGTTTCGTTCCGATGCCAAGTTTGCGAGCACCTGCGGCTGGCCCAGCTTCTTCGAGGCTTCGCGCCCCAATGCTGTCCTTTACCGCCCTGACCACTCCATTGGCATGGACCGCACGGAGGTGTTGTGCGCGCGTTGCGGCTCTCACCTCGGCCACATTTTCGATGATGGCCCTCCGCCCACTTACAAGCGTTTTTGCATGAATTCCGTCTCGCTCGACTTTGTAGCGGACGCGGCCAAGCGTTAATTATTCAGACGCCAATTGCCGGAATGCTGCCGCGAATTGGAGCAATGCTTCGCGGGTGGCGGCATCGTGAACGGTTCCTTCCTGCGTTATTCTGCCGCGAATGCCTGCAATCAAAAGGCAGGTTTCCGGCGTGTATTTCGCCATCAGCGTTTTCATGATGAGCTGCAACTGCTCGTGGCCTTTGCTGCCGCTGGCAGAAGCTGTGATGAGGCCGGTCGGTTTTTCAGAAAAAAGTGTTGTGGCCACACACCATTCTAAAGCGTTTTTCAGGCCGCTGGGAATGCTGAAGACATACTCCGGTGTGCAGATCAGGAGGGCATCTGCGTCTTCAATTTGCTTTCTGAAATGGAGGATGGCGGGTGGAGGCTGATGAACGGAAAGCTCGGGGTCGAAATGAGGCAGCGATTTCAGATCATCGAAGATTTCAAACGAAAAGAAATCCCGGGTAGCCTCTTCCAGAAAATGAATGAGGGCCCCGTTGGATGAACCGCTGCCAGCGCTGCCATTGATTGCAAAAACACGTTTCATAAGATGACCCGGCCGGTGCTGTTGAAAGCAAGCGCTCAGCCCTCGTAGCGATGAAATTCGGTTACGGTGAGAAAGTAGCCGTCGGGGTCGCGAAAGGAAAATTCGATACGGTTGGAATTGCTGTTGTGATGCAGGGCTTGCTCAATGGGCCAGTTGGCTTGCAGCAGTCGTTCCTGAATGGCGTTCAGGTCCGTTGTGCAGAAATAGAGGATGAGGCCGTTACCGATGGGCAGCGTAGCGTCTGCCATAGTGGGATGGTCGTGCATCTGCCAGGGGTGCAGGCAGAGCACTACTTCATCATTATCACCCAGTAGCACGGCAAAATGATTGCCGCCGTGGGCATTTCGAAAGCCGAAGATCTGCGCGTACCAGTCGGCGCTGGCTGCTACATTCTTGACGGCGATGATGGGGTCGAGGCGGGTCATGGGTGCACAGTTAATGAGCAAAATAAGGGCTTCTTGGTTGAGGAAGATGGCTTTGTATGTGACCTGGGACCCACGCCTATTCAGTGCTTAACAAGAAGGGAAAACGGCAGGCGGAGGCATTCCGGTTGCGAGTGCTTAACAATTGAATGGCTTGACAGGTCTTTACCCGGTGTTCAACCCGTGATTTTGGGACGGAACCAACCATCTGATAACAATCGCACACGCGATGTGACGCATAAAACCTTATTGATAGTATCAGACTTTATCGCGAATAATTCGGGTGTAAAGCTCACTTAATGCACTCTTTTTTAGCCGCTTGCAAAATCAATTGAAATAAGTTTATCAATAGTTTCTGCCTGCCATCCTGAAGTTAAGATGTAAACCGCTTGTTAACGCTGACGAGAATTTGTGATTAACGATAACGGCAAAAATACTTTTGTCCTCGTCCGTTAACAAGCGCTTTTAAAACAGCTCGTTGCCAATAGCGGTTCAATACTATCAATCATTATTAATTTTTTAAAAACTTCTAATCCAATGAATATGGCACAGAATCACTCTAATGCAGCCGGG
>JAMIQN010000053.1:0-2881 GCA_035914595.1 Chitinophagaceae bacterium
CCGTCTTTTGCTGCGCATCATCATGCCGGATGAATCGTGTGATGCCAAGCCGGTAAAGAGTTTCGTGGAGTCCGAGCAGGGCCACCGTACCCACCACGCCGGTGAGCATAATCAGGCCTCGCGAATAGCGCAACGCTGCACTCAGCAAACCATAATAGGCAAGAATGAAAATGGAACCGACCACCATGCCACGCACCACACGCAAGGGGCGATAAGGCTGGTCGTAGGCACCGTTCAGCCACATGGAACCCACCCACAGAATGATATAAGCGGGGAAAGTTGCCAGAATCGAATTGGTAGAAATAGGAGGCACACCGCGGATATGGCCCACCCAGAAATTCTTCATCAGAAAAAGGGTCACCAGCAAGACCAGCGTATCAAACAGCGGCATCCTCAAAATGCGGAACACACTACGCACCATACCCAGGAGGGCGCGCAAGCCGATGCCGACATACAACACTGATAAAAACAGCCTTGCCTGCCCGGCGCTATAATGTTTTCGGACGAACGTGGCCAGGGCTTCATTGAAAATTCGGATGTAACTGAGCGTGGCCTTTCGGGTGCTTTCACCTTTGTAATGAATCAGCGTGGCTTCAGGGAAATAGACATTCTGAAAGCCGGCCTGGCGGACGCGGTAGGACAAGTCCACGTCCTCACAATACATGAAATAGTCTTCGTCAAAAGCACCTCCAATCCTGTCAATCACAGAGCGGCGCAACAACATGCAACAACCCGACAAAACCTCTACCGGCGCCGTTTGAAACTCCTTTACATGAACCGCATAATAGCTATTGAAATAAGGAGAACGGGGAAACAGCTTATTCAATCCTGAAGACTTGAAAAGCGCCACCCTCAGGCTCGGAAACGACTTCTTGGCATCCGGAGCAAACCTTCCTTTTCCGTCAATAAGGCGGGGGCCTAAGGCACCTGCCTCGGGGTGCGCATCCAGGTAAGCAATGGTCTTTTCCAAAAAATCTTCCGGCATCACTGTGTCCGGATTCAGGAAGAGAATGTACTCACCCCGGGCTTGCGCCACTCCCTGATTATTAGCCTTGGAAAAACCTGCGTTGTCTTTATTCTCGACTCGGACGACCTGCGGAAAACGCTCACGAAGCATGGCGAGGCTGTCATCCGAAGAATGATTATCCACCACAATCAGCTCAGCATCAAGGCCCTTCGCAGCACGAAGCACGCTGTCCACGCAAAGCTCCAGGAAGTAGCGGACGTTGTAATTGACGATGATGACCGAGAGCTTCATGCCGTGGCGAACGCGGGCGAAAATAGCGCCGTGACCTCATAACGCTTTGCCACTTCCAAACATTGCAAGGCAACAGAGGCAACAGAGCCACCACAGCGCAGCAAAGCCGCCGCCTAATTTTGCGGGATGAAGAACCTTCGGCACCTCAGCCTGGCAGAATTGGAGCAGTTGTTGAAAGAATGGGGGGAGCCCCGCTTTCGTGCGGGCCAGATCTGGGAATGGATTTGGAAAAAACATGCCTCTTCCATTGGAGAGATGAGCAACCTGCCAAAGGCATTGCGGGAACGTCTCGGCGCGAGTTTCGGCATTCCGAAGGTGGTCATTCATCATAGTCAGTTTAGCAGCGATGGCACCATCAAGAATCGGCTGCAGCTCCACGATGGCCATTATGTGGAAAGTGTGCTCATCCCGACGGAAAAACGGATGACCGTGTGCGTATCCAGCCAGGTGGGCTGCTCGCTGAGTTGCAAGTTTTGTGCGACGGGCTTCCTGCCGCGAGAGCGCAACATTGACTTTGATGAAATCGTGGATGAGGTAAGCATCGCGCAGGCGCAGGCTATGGAGCATTTTCAGCGGCCCCTGACCAATATTGTCTTTATGGGCATGGGCGAGCCGCTATTGAACTATAAAAACCTGCTTCGTTCCGTTGAGCGAATTACGGCGGCAGACGGGCTGGGCATGAGCCCCAAGCGAATTACCGTTTCCACCTCCGGCATCGTGAAGATGATCCGGCAACTGGGCGATGACAAGGTTCGTTTCAAACTGGCGCTGAGCCTGCACGCTGCCACGGATGCCAAGCGTAGCAGCATCATGCCCATCAACGACAGCAATAATTTGAAAGCGCTGGTAGATGCCTTGAATTACTTCTACAAATGCACCGGCAACGAAATCACGTTCGAATACATCCTGTTCAAAGACCTGAACGATAGTATTCAGGACGCAGAAGACCTGGTGAAGATTTACCGTCAGGTGCCGGCCGATCTGATCAATATCATCGAGTACAACTCCATTGACGCCGCCAGTTTCACCAAGCCGGAAGACGATGTGGTCGCTGCTTTCATGCGCCATCTGGAAAGCAAGCGGGTGAATGCCCGGTTACGCCGCAGTCGGGGAAAGGACATTGATGCGGCCTGCGGACAATTGGCCAATGTGGACCACGAGGGAATCAGGTAGGCGTTTCCCTTTTTCTGAAATGCAATGCCCCGGCAATAGATAGCCGGAACTCGCCCTTTTCTCTGATTGGGGCAATCATTTTCCCTGACGTAGGCCGTCAGGAGGCAATTCTAATGGATGCCGGCACAGGCGAGCTATCTCCTTTCAGTGAATCTGGACTTTTTCATCCTGTGTTCGTGATGCTTTGAAGTTAGACATTGTCTATACTTTCAAATCAGCGGAAAACGGGGAAGCCGACAAACGGGCTTGACTTTGCAGGCACAGCCTGCAGCTTACTCAAACGAAGGCGCAGCCTTCGCTTAACTGTTTTTGTAGAAACAGCCTACGGCGAACGGGGCGGGTTTACTGTTAGAAGTATGCCTGAACTATGTTTCCTATTATTAGAAACAGAACTGTAACGACTATCAAAGCATATAATGCTGTCACAAACTTATTGTAGATTTTAGCAAG
>JAMIQN010000054.1:0-21199 GCA_035914595.1 Chitinophagaceae bacterium
GAACTCTTACAGTAATAAATAAAAAGCAGAGGCCGTTGACCTCTGCTTTTTATTTGAAAGAACCTCAGATTCTTATGCTTCTGTATTGGTTTCTGCGGAAGCTTCTGCAGTGTTTTCGGTAGCTGCTTCTTCGGCAGGTGCTTCTTCAGCAGGAGCTTCAGCGGCAGCCTTGGCGGCGGCCTTGGCAGCCATCTTTTCTTCTACGCGGGCTACAGAGTCCTTCACGACAGCCTGGCGCTTTTCGCTCTTATGGCGGCGATGTGCTTCGTCGCGCTCAGCTACCTGCTGTTCGTGCTTTGCATTCCAGTCTTCAAACTTCTGACGGGCAGTCTCTTCATTGAAAAGGCCGAGGCTGACGCCACGCATCAGGTGCTTGAGATACAGCACACCCTTGAAGGAAAGGATGCGGCGGCAGGTGTTGGTTGGTTCAGCGCCTTCATTGAGCCAATAAAGGGCGCGGTCGCGGTTCAGATTCACGGATGCCGGGATGGTCAGCGGGTTGTAGGTACCCAGCTTTTCGATGAACTTGCCATCGCGGGGAGACGTGCTGGTTGCAGCAACGATGAAATAGAAGGGCCGCTTCTTGGAGCCGTGGCGTTGGAGCCGGATTTTGACTGACATAATTAATAGAAATTAATTGTGTGGATTAGGGAATGGTTTGAAAAGGACGGCGAAAGTAGGGGATTTGCAGGGAAGAAAAACAGGATTTTCATCATTCCAGGAAGGCCACTCAGGGCATACCGGTGAAACTCGGTTATTACCAGAATAATAGTAGGCCCGGCAATGTGTCAGAGGCAGAGATTCCCCTGCGCATCCAGCTCCCAAAAAGGATTGAAGGCAACTTCAAAAAGATGCCCGTCGAGGTCTTTGAAATAGCCGCTATAGCCGCCCCAATACACCTGCTGTGCCGGCTTCACAATGGTGCCTCCCAACTGCTCCACATGCCGCAGCACTTCATCCACTTCCTGCTCCGAGCGGGTATTGTAAGACAACGTCAGTCCTGAAAATGAACTGGCCTGAAACGGAAGTGTTGTATCGACTGCCAGATCCTGACGAGGATGCAGCGCGAGGATGATACCACCGAGATCAAACAAGGCCAGGCCATCCATGCTCTTGTCGGATTTCTTCCATCCCAGCCCGTCTTCATAGAACGCTAAAGACTTTTGAAAATCGTCCACGCCGAGCGTAATGAGATTCAGTTTTTGTCGCATGAGCAGCGATGGGTTTTGCAAAGGGATGTGTCGAGCCTGCCGAATCGTAGAAGGTTTTCAACCACCGGCATTCACAGGAATACGAACCTGAATGGTAGTTGTTACAGCAGCTCTTTCAGCTTCTCAATCACGCACTCCACTTCTTCTTTGGTGTTGTGGCGCGAGAATGAAAAACGAATCGGCACCATCGTTTCCGACTGTCCGTTGTAAAGGGCCTTGATGACGTGGCTTACAGATGAAGCACCGCTGCTGCAGGCGCTACCACCACTCACGCAGATGCCCGCCATGTCCAGATTCATCAGCAGCATTTCCGTCTTTTCATTCTTGGGGAAAGCCACGCTCAGTACCGTGTAGAGCGCAGAGCCCAGCGTATCGCCATTACAGACTGCCTGCGGAAATTCTTCCTGAATGCGGCCGCACATGTATTGCTTTAATGCCCCCACTTCGGTGGCGTCCTGCTCATAGTGACCCGCTGCCAATTCCAGAGCTTTAGCAAAACCAACGATACCGTACAGATTTTCCGTGCCGGCTCTCATGTTGCGCTCCTGCGAGCCTCCTGCAATCAATGGATGAATCTGGACGGACTCATTGATGAAAAGCACGCCAACGCCTTTAGGGCCATGAAACTTGTGTCCTGCCGCACTGGCAAAATGAACTGGGAAACCATGCAGATTCACGGGATAATGGCCGATGGTTTGCACCATGTCGCAATGGAAAAAGGCGCCAAATCGCTCACACATTTCTGCCACTTTCTTCACCGGCAGCAGGTTGCCCAGCTCGTTGTTGGCGTGCATCAAAGTCACTAAACTCTTCCCCTGATGGCTGGCCAGCAGTGCTTCCAGGCTTTCCAAATCCACATGCCCCTTGGCGTTCAGCTTCACATACGAAAGCTGCACCTGCCCTGATTTTGCAAGGCTTTCGGCAGCGTGCAGCGTTGCGTGGTGCTCAATGGGAGAGGTGATGATATGAGTGCAGCCCAGGTCGCGAACAGAGGCCAGGATGGCTGTATTGGTGCTTTCCGTGCCGCCGGAGGTGAAGAAAATTTCGCCTGGTTTGCAGTTCAGGATTTTCGCAACGCTCTTTCGGGCTGCCTCAATAGCCATCTTGGTTTCCCTTCCATAGGAATAGATCGAAGAAGGGTTCCCGAACTTCTCAGTCAGGTAAGGCATCATCGCAGCCAGCACTTCCGGGTCAAGGGGGGTGGTTGCTGCGTTATCGAAGTAGATCCGTTGCATCGTAGTCTAAAAAAATTGGGCGCGAAATTATTCCATCTCCTGCGATTCATTTCTAAAAATTCACTTACCACACCAGTGCAGCAGCGCCTAAAATCGCCGCATCTCCATCGGGCAGGCCGGATGGCAGCACACGCACTTTCCCCCTGTAAATAGACAGAAGTGAGGCTTCCAGAGACGCTTTCACAGGTTCAAAAATCAAGGAGCCTGCTTTGCTGAGCCCGCCAAAAAGAATGATGGCCTCCGGTGAGGTGATGGCTACGGTGTCCGCCAAGGTTTGCCCCAGCATTCTACCCGTGAACGCAAACAATTCCTGAGCGAGCGAATCGCCTTCCAGCGCAGCCTGTGTGATGGCGGCGGCAGTCAGCGGCTGCAGGTTGCGCAGCTGGCTTGCTTCGCTCCGATTGGCCAGCCATTCTTCTGCCGTCCGGACCATGCCACTGGCAGAAGTATAAGTCTCCAGGCAGCCGTGGCGCCCACAGCCACAGGGGCGTCCCTCACGCACTGCAATCACATGCCCCAGCTCTCCGGCAAACCCATCATGGCCGTAAATGAGCTGGCCGTTCGCTACGAAGCCACTCCCCACGCCGGTGCCCAAAGTCACCATGATAAAATCTTTCATGCCCTTCGCAGCACCATAAATCATCTCGCCCACGGTGGCTGCGTTTGCGTCATTCGTCACGCGGGTGGGCACCCCAAGTTGTTCCTGCATCATTTGTGCGAGAGGCACGCGGCTTTCCCAGCTAAGATTGGCTGCATTCAACACTTCGCCGGTGTAGATATTGCCGTTGGGCGCACCGATTCCAATGCCTGCAACCTGTGCCTTGTCCACCCGTGCAATCTGCGGTTTTAGGGCTGCGCAGAGCGCTGCTACAAAGGCTTCAGCGCCGCCACTCCCTGTTGGCATGGAGCCTTTGGCAGAAATATTTCCGTCCCGATCTACGAAGCCGAATACTGTGTTGGTGCCGCCGATGTCTATGCCGATTGCCAGGCTTTGCTGCTCTGAATTTTTGCGCATTGAAGCGAGTATGTTTGCGAATTCGCGATATGCCACAAAGTTCATCCGGGCGCGGCTATGCCTTCCCCCTTTTCCTGATCGGCTGCCTGTTTTTCATCTTTGGATTCCTTACCTGGAGCAGCAGCCAGCTCATCCCCTACTTCAAGATTGCCTGTGAGCTGACGCAGGCGGAAAGCTATCTGGTAGCAACGGCCTTCTTCGCGGCCTACTTCGTGATGGCCTTGCCTTCTTCCTATATTCTGAACCGAACGGGCTATAAGCGCGGCATGAGCCTCGGCCTTTTTATCATGGCTGTTGGTGCGCTGGTGTTTGTGCCGGCTGCCGAGATGCGAAGCTATCCTACATTCCTCACCGGCCTGTTCATCATGGGCACCGGGATGGCGCTCCTGCAAACGGCATCCAACCCGTATGTGGCCGTGCTTGGCCCGCATGAAAGTGCCGCCCAGCGGATTTCCATCATGGGCATTTGCAACAAGTTGGCAGGCATCATTGCGGTCTATGCTTTTGGCAGTATCGTGCTCAGCAATTCTGATGCTTTGATTGCACGGCTTGCCACACTAAGTCCGGAGCAGAAGTTGAATGAGCTTAATGAACTCGCGCAACGTGTGGTGGTGCCTTACGGCATTATTGCCGTCACCTTGGCGGTTTTAGGCCTGGCGCTGCTCTTTACCGGCCTCCCGGAAATCAATGAGGCAGAACAGGACGAAGCCGACACGGCTATTTCTGCAAAAAAGACCAGCGTATTTCAATTTCCGCATCTGCTGCTGGGTGCCCTGGCCATCTTTGTTTATGTCGGTGCGGAGGTCATCAGCTACGACACGTTTGCAGCCTTCGGTCAGCATCTGGGTTACCCGCTCGACGAGGCCAAGCACTTTGCATCTTTCACCGGCTATGGGCTGCTGGCGGGCTATCTGGTGGGCATCGTGGCCATTCCCAGGTTTATCACGCAACAACGGGCGCTCGTGCTGTTCACGCTGCTCAGTCTCGTACTCGTGATTTTGACGATGATGGTGAAAGGCAATCTTGCGATAGTTGCATTTGCCGGGCTGGGCTTTTCAAACTCTGTGATGTGGCCGGCCATTTTCCCGCTGGCGCTGAAAGGGCTGGGGCGCTTCACGAAAACAGGGGCTGCCCTGCTGGTGATGGGCATTGTGGGCGGAGCGGTGTTGCCGCCGCTTTATGGGAAGCTGGCAGAAGCGATGGGAAGCGTCGCGCATCCGGAGTCGCAGCAGGCCTATGTGATTCTGATTCCCTGCTACCTGTTTATCCTCTACTTCGCGCTGTGGGGCAGAAAACTTCGATAGGCTGAATTAGCCGGGAATGCGGGCCATGTATTTGCTCATTTCCTGAATCTGTTCCACCACCTGCTTGTTGCTCGGCTTGGCGCTGCGTGCCCTTCCGAAATACATTTTGGCTCCGCGAAAATCGCGGCGATTGAGGGCGATATTGGCTAATTGCAAATAGGCCATAGCCTCGCTGTCTTTGTCGGGAAGGCCCCGTTTCACTGCCTTTCGAAGGTGTTCGTAGGCATCTTTCCAATTCCCTTTTTTAGCGGCGATGCTGCCCAGTTGAAGATAGGCCGTGCCTTCCGCGCCTTTCTCGGTCATGCCGGCAGCCAGACTTTTCTTAAAATCTTCTTCAGCCGAATCCAGGTCCTCAGTTGTGGCAGCAGAAAGCTGACCGCGCATCATGAAATAAGTGGAACGAAGAGGCTTGTAGAGCCATTGCGGGCGCTTCACTTTCGTGAGTAAAGCCTGAGCACCGTCCATGTCGCCGCGCTCAATGTAGGCCTGCAGCAAGGTCATAGGGCCTACCATGAAATGTGCCACGATCATCAGGGCTGCAATCAGGAAAGGAATCCAGGCCATCCACCAGCCAAACTGCACTCCAAAACCAATCAAAAGGCCGAGCACAATTAGCACGGCGGCTATCGGCAGACGGTTGAAAACAATGAAACGGCGGAGAGCAAAATTCTTGATCATGGAAGGCGCGTCGCTTTTAAGGGCGGCAAAGGTAGGCGCTACCCGTTCGCAGCAGTGCGCATCCCTACTTTTGCCGCGCGAAATCAAGAGCAGCTCATGGGCATTTTCGATAAACTTTTTAAGCGTAGCAAAGAACAGCAGGAGCAGAAGGATGCCTTGGACCAGGGCCTTGAAAAAACCAAACAGGGCTTTTTCTCGAAGCTCACCAAGGCCATTGCCGGTAAGGATAAAGTAGATGAAGAGCTGCTCGACGAACTCGAGGAAGCGCTGATAGGAGCAGATGTAGGCCTGGACACTACCGTCGAAATCATCAACCGGATTGAGGCCCGCGTTGGACGCGATAAATACCTCGGCAGCTCAGAACTGAACCGCATCCTGCAGGAAGAGATGATGGGTGTGCTCACGGATGCGCCTTCTGCCGAATTTGAAAACTTTGAAGTACCTGCCGGCAAAAAGCCGTACGTCATCTTGGTTGTCGGGGTGAATGGCGTGGGCAAGACGACCACCATTGGCAAGTTGGCCTACAATTTCAAGAAGGCCGGCAAATCGGCGATGCTGGGCGCCGCCGACACATTCCGGGCAGCTGCGGTGGATCAGCTTACAATTTGGAGCGAGCGGGTAGGCGTACCCATCGTGAAGAAAGAGATGGGCTCCGATCCCAGCGCAGTGGCTTTCGAGGCGGTGCAGCAGGCCGTTGCCCGCGATGTAGATGTGCTGATCATTGACACGGCAGGCCGCCTGCACAACAAGGCCCACCTCATGGACGAACTGGGAAAAATTCGTCGGGTGATTGGTAAAAAATTAGCTGATGCGCCGCATGAAGTCATCCTCGTGCTGGACGGATCCACGGGCCAGAATGCGCTGGAGCAGGCGCGTCATTTCACGGCGGCTACGGATGTGTCGGCCATTGCCATCACGAAGCTGGACGGCACGGCCAAGGGCGGCGTGGTGCTGGCCATTGCAGCTCAGTTCAAGATTCCGGTGAAGTATATCGGCGTGGGCGAGCGCATGGAAGACCTCCAAATCTTCAACAAGGCGGAGTTTGTGGACAGCCTTTTCAGCCTGCGCTGACCATAGCTGCTGGGTAGCGAAATCCGGATGAACGGAGCGTCGCAACGGATGCTTCATCGAGCTTCCTCTGCAGACTCAATAAAAATTCAGAAGCTGCTTTTATCAGATCAGGAACGGGCCGTGATGGAGGCGCGCAGGTGCTGCAGCATGTCGGCGGTCATGCGCTCCAGATCGAATTCGGGCTTCCATCCCCAGTCCTTGCGGGCAAGGCTGTCGTCAATGCTTTGCGGCCATCCTTCTGCAATCTGCTGGCGAAAATCGGGGGCGTATGAAATCTGAAATCCTGGAACATGCTTCGCGATGGCGGCAGCAATTTCAACCGGTGAAAACGACATGGCGGAGAGGTTGTAAGCCATGCGGGTGCTGAGCTTTTCAGCGGGTGCTTCCATCAACTCGATAGTGGCGCGGATGGCATCGTCCATGTACATCATCGGCAGATAAGTGTCTGCAGCGAGGAAGCAGGTGTAGCTGCCGGAGGCAAGGGCCTGATGATAAATTTCGACCGCGTAATCGGTGGTGCCGCCGCCTGGTTCGCCCTTCCAGGAGATGAGGCCTGGATAGCGCAGGCTGCGTACGTCCAGCCCATAGCGCTGATGATAGTATTGACACCACAACTCGCCTGCATACTTTGAAATGCCATAGACCGTGCCCGGCTCCATGATGGTAGCCTGTGGGGTGTTGGCGCGTGGCGTGGTAGGCCCGAAAGCAGCGATGGAAGACGGCCAGTAAATCCGGCTCAACTTTTCCTGAACGCCAATCTCCAGCAGTTGGAGGAGGCTGCGCATATTGATGTCCCAGGCACGCATCGGGTTCTTTTCGCCGGTGGCGGAAAGCATGGCGGCCAGCAGATATACCTGTGTGATTTTCTCGCGGCGAACCAAGGCCTGCAGGGCTGCGCCGTCGGTGGCGTCCAGCAATTCATAAGGCCCTTCGCCCAGCAGCGGATGCGCCGGACGGATGTCGGAAGCAATCACATTTGCTACGCCATAGCGCTGCCTCAGGGCGAGGCTCAGCTCTACGCCAATTTGCCCGCAGGCACCGATGATGAGAATTTTTTCCACGAAGCAGGATGCGTTAGGGAAGGAACAGGATAAGTGATGTTAGTGGGTTCGATATTGCTGCATCAGTTGGATGAAGTCATCAAACAAATAGCGGGAATCGAAAGTGCCGGGGGTGCTCTCCGGATGGTATTGCACCGAAAAGGCGGGTTGGTTGCTGAGGCGGATGCCCTCTACGGTGCCATCGTTGAGGTTGATATGCGTGATTTCGACGTTGGGAGTGGCGCGTGTGGCATCGCCGTCAATGGCGAAGCCGTGGTTCTGAGTCGTGATTTCACTACGGCCCGTCTTCAGGTTTTTCACCGGGTGGTTGAGGCCGCGATGGCCGTGGTGCATCTTGTATGTAGGAATGCCTTTAGCACGCGCCAGCAACTGATGGCCGAGGCAAATGCCGAACATGGGTTTGCCGGTTTGCAGAATATCCTTCACGGTGGTCACGGCATGGTCCATCGCGGCGGGGTCGCCGGGGCCGTTGGAAACGAAGATGCCATCGGGTTGGAAGTCCAGCATCTCTGCCACCGTGCTGCGCGCAGGAAATACCTTGAGGAAGACATCGCGCTCGGCGAAGTTGCGCAGCATGGATTGCTTCAGCCCGAAGTCGAGCACTGCCACGCGCAGGCCGGCATCCGGAGAGCCGTAGGTGTAGCTGGTCTTGGTGGAAACCTCCGGCGATAGGTCGAGGCCGCTCATCTGAGGCACTTCAGCGAGCTTTTCTTTCAGGGCTTCCCGCGTGTGGAGCTCTGTAGAGATGATGCCATTCATCGCACCCTTATTGCGGATATGCTCCACGAGTGCGCGGGTGTCAACCCCTTCGATGGCTACGATTTTGTTTTCGCGGAGGTACTCGGCGAGGTCGCCACTGGCCTGCATGCGGCTATATCGTTCTGAAATGTTTTTGCAAATGAGGCCGCGGATTTTCACGGAGCTGCTTTCCACATCTTCCTTCTTGACGCCGTAGTTGCCGACGTAGGCCGTGTTCATGATCAGAAGCTGGCCGGTGTAGGAAGGGTCGGTGAAAACTTCCTGATAGCCTGTCATGCCGGTATTAAAGCAAATCTCGCCGCCGCTGGTGCCTTCAGCTCCAAAAGAAATACCACTGAAAAAAGTTCCGTCTTCTAATAAAAGGTAAGCTGGTGTTGCGGGCGCAGGCGATTGAACAGACATATGGGCCGCAAAATTAGTGGCTGAGGGGGCTGTCCTCAGAATGGCAATTTGAAAAAAGCGGGAAAGTCGTCGCCACGGATGATTTTCCAGGTGAGGGGCCACCCGGTGAAAGCCCTTCATCGAAGAACAGGCCGCCTACATTTGCGCCACCTTATGTTTCCTGATTTTCGCTACCTCGTCTATGGCCTTACCGGCTATTTCCCGCCCGAGTGGGTGGGCCTGTTCAAGACCTTCGGAGCGATGGTGGCCATTGCCTTCCTGGCAGCAACCGCTGTGATGATCCGTGAGCTGAAACGTAAGGAACGAGCCGGCTTGATTCAGCCTTCTTTGAATAAAAAGACAGGTCAGAAAGTGTGGCCACACCAGCGCATCAGCGAAATCGTGATGATTGCAGCCGTGGGCGGCCTGGTAGGCGCTAAGATTTTTAATGCTTTAGAGACCTGGCAAGACTTCCTCAACGACCCGATCGGCTCTCTTTTCTCGCGCAGCGGTCTCACTTTTTATGGCGGCCTCATTGTGGCGACGGCGGTGTTTTACTACTTCGCGCGTAAGAATGGAATTCGCTTTGCGCACCTATGCGATGCAGCGGCGCCAGCGATTCTATTGGCTTATGGTGTGGGCCGCATCGGCTGCCAGCTTGCCGGTGATGGCGACTGGGGCATTTACAACAGCGCCTATGTGACAACGGCATCCGGCAACCTGCGTGAACTGACGCGGGAAGAAGGGCAGGAGGCTATGGCTTTTTATCAAAAGCAAATGCACATAGACGGCACCCATCTGTATGCGCCGGCAAGGCTGCTGCCCCGCTGGCTGGTGGCCCAGAACTATCCCCGAAATGTGGGTAACGAAGGCGTGAAGCTGGCCGACTGTCCGCACCCGGACTACTGTGCCGTGCTGCCGATGGCTGTGTTCCCTACGCCGGTCTATGAATCCATCGTGTGTATTGCCCTGTTCTTCCTGATGTGGGGCCTGCGGCGGCGGCTGGATAAGACTTGGCAGATGTTCGGGCTGTATCTGTTGCTGGCCGGCATCGAGCGCTTCTTAGTGGAGCTGGTGCGGGTCAACTACAAGTACGATTGGGGCTTTATCCATCCTACGCAGGCCGAAATTATTTCGGTGTGTCTGGTGGTGTTGGGCCTGGTGCTGCTGCTGCGTAAGGAAAAGGTGAAGGCGGTGGTTTGAGGAAAGCCGGAAAGTATTCGGTCGAGCTCAATATGATTGCCTCAAAACAGCGTCTGCCCGCTCTTCCCCCATTTACGGTTGAGGTGCAGATAGGCCTTCTCTGTGGCTTCGCGGCCACGCGGAGTGCGTACGATAAAGCCTTCCTGAATCAGAAAAGGCTCATACACTTCTTCGATGGTGCCGCTTTCTTCACCTACTGCGGTTGCAATATTGGTAATGCCCACAGGCCCGCCCTTGAACTTATCAATCAGGGCAGTAAGGATGCGGTTGTCCATTTCGTCGAGGCCATTGGCGTCCACGTTGAGGGCGCGCAGGCCATGTTCTGCAATGCCGAGGTCAATGACGCCATTGCCCAGCACTTGGGCGAAGTCCCTCATGCGGCGTAGCAGCCCATTGGCAATGCGGGGGGTGCCTCTACTGCGGCGCGCAATCGCATTCGCAGCCTCAGAAGTGATTTTGACATTCAGCACTTTAGCGGCACGCAGCACGATACCCTGCAGCACCTCGGCGTGGTAATAATCTAAACGGCTTTTGATGCCAAAGCGAGAAAGGAGCGGCGCTGTCAGCAGGCCGGAGCGGGTGGTAGCGCCCACCAGTGTGAAAGGTGCAAGATTGAGCTGCACGCTCCGTGCAGAAGGCCCGGAATCAATCATGATGTCAATCTTAAAATCCTCCATAGCAGAATAGAGGTATTCTTCGACGACGGTGCTGAGGCGGTGAATTTCGTCTATAAACAGGACGTCGCGGGCTTCAAGGCTGGTGAGCAGGCCTGCGAGGTCCGCCGGTTTTTCGATGACAGGTCCGGAGGTCTCTTTGATGTTCACGCCCAGTTCATGGGCAACGATGCGGGAGAGGGTCGTTTTGCCAAGGCCGGGCGGGCCATGAAAAAGCACATGGTCCAGAGACTCGGAACGGAGGTTGGCTGCCTGGATAAAAATCCGCAGGTTTTCGATGAGCTGAGGCTGGCCGGCAAACTCATCTATCTGCTGTGGCCGGATGCTGTTCTCATACTCTTTGTCGGTCGCGGAAAGCTCATCGCCCGGATGCAGGTGCGGATTCGAACTCATACCGAATAAAGGTACAGTCCGCCGCACGGACCGGCCTTTTCATTTTTCCCCGAATGCCGCTGTCGGCGCGGCCTAAGCAGGGCCGGGCCAACTAAAATGCACAAGGGCTGCGCTCCCGATTCGGCTACCTTTGCCCGCGCAAAAAAGGCACTTAAAACGAATGGACAATTCCCATAAACTGGCCACCCGCCTCATCCATGCGGGGGTGTCTCCCGACCCGCTTTCCGGCGCCATCATGACGCCCATTTATCAGACTTCTACTTACGTGCAATCGGCGCCGGGCGTGCACAAAGGCTATGAATATGCGCGCACCCAAAACCCCACCCGCACCGCCTTGCAGCAGGCCCTGGCTTCGATTGAAAATGGTAAGTATGGGCTTTGCTTTGGCTCGGGCATGGCTGCTGCCGATGCGCTGGCCAAGCTGATGAAGCCGGGCGATGAAGTGGTGGTGAGCGATGATCTCTATGGTGGCACCTATCGCCTGTTCACGAAGGTGTTTGAGCCTTATGGCATCCGGTTTCGGTTTGTGCCGATGAATGATGCGGCCCTTATCCGGCCTCACGTGAATGAGCGGACGAAAATGATTTGGGTGGAAACGCCGACGAACCCGCTGCTGAACGTGGTGGACATTGCGGCAGTAGCCGCCATTGCCAAAGAGACCGGTGCCCTGCTGGCTGTGGACAACACCTTCGCATCGCCGTACCTGCAAACCCCGCTGGACCTGGGTGCAGACGTGGTGCTGCACAGCGCGACCAAGTACCTGGCGGGCCATAGCGATGTGGTGCATGGCGCCCTGATCATGAACGACGCGACGCTGGAAGAAAGGCTACGGTTTATTCAGAATAGCTGCGGGGCCGTGCCGGGGCCGCAGGACTGCTTCCTGGTGCTGCGCGGCATCAAGACGCTGCATGTGCGGATGCAACGTCATTGTGAAAACGGCGCTGCCATTGCTCACTTTTTGCGGCAGCATCCCAAGGTAGATCGTGTGTTGTGGTGTGGCTTTGAAGACCATCCCAACCATGCGGTGGCGGTGCGCCAAATGCGGGGCTTTGGCGGGATGATTTCTTTCTCGCTAAAGGGCGACAGAATGGAAGACGCGCTGCGCGTGCTGAGCCACACGAAACTGTTTTCGCTGGCCGAATCGCTGGGTGGGGTAGAGTCGCTGATTGGGCACCCGGCGAGCATGACACATGCCTCAATTCCGGCGGAAGAGCGCGCAGCCCGCGGCCTGTCGGACTCGCTGATCCGGCTGAGTGTGGGCATAGAAGATGCAGATGACCTGATCGCAGATTTGCGGCAGGCGATTGAAGGCTGAGGTAGGTGTTGATTTTCAGCACGAAGAAGGCCCGTTCAAGGCCGAGTGCGTTGTATGGAATGCCTTTCAAAGGGCGGCCCGGATTCTTGGAGTGGCACTGGTGTGCCCCCAGCGGGGTCGCAGGTTTGTAGAACCCACAATCTGCAACAAAATCTCTCGACCCCGGAGGGGTCGCACAAAGCGAGGTCAAGGTTGCACGTATTGTGTGGAGCGCCTCGTTAAAGAGCGGTCTGGATTCTTGGTGCTACACAAGTATGCCCCCTGCCGGGGTCAAATATTTTTTAGGAAGTGCGTTATTGGCTACAAACCTGTGCCCCCGCTTGGGCAGGTGCTGTTTGGGGATCATGATCAGCTACAAAGCTTCGACTCCGCCGGGGACGTACCGAGTCGGGCTCATGGAGCATCGTGTAAACAATGCCTTTAAACACGTTGTTGGTTTCAGTACGAAGCTCCGGTTGCCCGGCTTTTGGCATTTTAAGGGAAAAGCTGAACAGACTGAAAGGCCCCTCTGTGTGCGACGCAACAAATGACAGGGAGTGCTGCAAAAGCTGACTCAATAAATGAATTCACAGCAACCTGAAGGAAGGATGAGGCAGGTACTTTTAGCATCTAAATCGTTCGCAAGATGGACGAAGGGACGCACGAAGAGCCGCTCATTATTTCTTACCTGACCCTGCGCAAGGCGGTGGGCTGGTTGGCGATTTCGCTGGTGCCGGCGATGGTGTTTGGGGATATGCTGCTGGGGCATACGCACAACATCCGCGTGTCGGTGAGTGCGTACTATCATAGCTCGGTGCGGGATGAGTATGTGGGGATTATCTGTGCGATTGCGATGTTTCTGTTGTCATATCGCGGCTACTCGAAGGCGGATGCGATAAGCAGTCGGTTGGCGGGTGTGTTTGCCTTGTGCATTGCCTTCCTGCCCACCTCGGCGACGGATGATAAAACCGATCTGATTTCGAAAGCGCATTACATCACGTCAGGGATCTTCTTTGCGATTCTGGCTTACATGTCGGTGTTTTTGTTTACGAAAACGGGTGGCAATATGACGCCGCAAAAGCGCCAGCGGAACCGGGTGTACCGAGTCTGTGGCATCGTGATGGCGGTGGCGGTAATAGGCATTCCGATAGACGAGATTCCTGCGGTGCATGCCCTGGTGGGGGCCTACAAGCCAACGCTGATTTTGGAGATTATCGCGCTGGTGAGTTTCGGGATTTCGTGGCTAACGAAAGGGGAGTTTCTTCTGGCGGACCAGCCCTGAGCGTTTTGAATGAGAGGTGCCTGACGGGAAGGTGGCAAAATCATCCCTCAAAAGCGCCGGCCATCCCCTACCTTCGCGCCCGAAAAACTGATTCGTCCTATATGTCCGGGCAGCTTAAAGAAGTACGTAACAGAATCAAGTCGGTCAGCTCTTCGCAGCAGATTACCAAGGCGATGAAGATGGTGAGCGCGGCCAAGTTGCGCCGTGCGCAGGATGCAATCACGCAAATGCGCCCCTATTCGCAGAAGCTGCAGGAGATGCTTTCCAATATCGTCAGCTCCCTGTCGTCGGATGCGAATCTTCCATTGGCTGCCGAGCGTGCCCCTGAACGCGTGCTGCTCATCCCCATCACCTCCGACCGTGGGTTGGCAGGTGCCTACAACTCGAATGTGGTTAAGTTGACGCGTGAGCTGATTCGGGAGCAATATTCCGCGCAGGCCGCGAAGGGTAATGTGAGCATTATGCCTTTGGGCAAAAAAGGCTACGAAGCTTTTCAGCGCTACAACTACAAGATTGTTGACAAGTACTGGCACATCTTCGCCAACCTGAGCTTTGATGCCGTTCGGGAAGCTGCGCAATATGTGCAACAGGCCTTCCTGAATGGCGAGTATGACCGTGTGGAGCTTATCTACAGCCAGTTTCGGAATGCGGCTACGCAGAAGTTCGTAACGGAGCCCTTCCTGCCCATTCCGCGCATTGCAAAAACGGAAGGTGCCCGCAGCTCTGATTTCATTTTCGAGCCGAACCGCGAAACCCTGTTGCTGGAGCTGATGCCCAAGATTTTGAATACGCAGGTGTATAAAGCCATTCTGGATGCAAATGCTTCAGAGCATGGCGCCCGCATGACTGCTATGGATAAGGCTACTGAAAATGCTGCCGAATTGCTGCGCAATCTGAAGATTAGCTACAATCGCGCCCGTCAGGCGGCCATCACTACCGAACTCACGGAAATCGTGAGCGGTGCTGCGGCCCTGCAAGGCTGATCCGCAACCTGAAAAAGAAAAATTCCCATCCCGCAGCAACCGAAGCTGCGGGATGTTTTTTTGTGGCATTATGGCCCGAACGGCGGCCCTTGAGCAATGTGGCAGGCTACCTTTAATGTTCACTTCAACTCTTCCCTGATGAAGCCTTTGTTTACTCTTCTTCTTACGGTAGCTGTAGGTGCTACGCTGCATGCGCAAACCTTTCGTGTTCCGCTGGCCGGCACGGTGCGCGTCCGGGATATTCACGACAAATACAATGCGCAGGTGTATTCGCTGGAGGCTCCTGAGCCGGATGGGGAAAGTGGGCAGGCCATTCTGCGGCGAAAGAAGGCTGAAGTAGAACGCCGCTATCCGCGCAGACGCGCCGAGGTGAATGTGGGCACACGCAAGAGCACGTCGGTGCCTCAGCCCGTCATCATGCGTTCTTTTCTGCCGGATTCATCGGCTGCCATTCCACCGGATAACTGCATGGCAGTGAGCAATGGCGGGATGGGCGTGAACGTCCACAATTCGCAATTATCTATCGTGGATGCGACGACGGGAATAGTGCAGTATCGGACCTCTCTCTATGATTTTACGGTCAGCGTGGGCTTGGGCATTCGCCCGCAGGGCGGCAATTATTACCGCTATGACCCGAAGGTGATGTACGACCCGGAGGCCGACCGATTCTTCTTTGTCTGCCTGGCCGGCATTAATAATTATAGCCACATCATTGTGGGGTTTTCTCAGAGCAATGACCCGGCTGACCTGTGGAATTTCTATGCCTTTCCCGGCGATTATGCCGCTGATGGCACCTGGTTCGATTATCCGACCATAGCCATGACTCATAATGAGGTGTTTGTAACGGGCAATAAGCTTGTGTATAACGGCTCGTTTCAGACCGGTTTTGTGCGGAGCGTCGTGTATCAAATCCGCAAGGCCGATGGCTATGCCGGGCAACCGCTTACGTCGCGTATCTGGGACAGCGTGAACTATGGAGGTGCCCCCATCCGAAATATTTTTCCGGTGAAAGGCGGCGGTTCTTTTCAAGGCCCTGCTCAGTATTTTCTGTCGGTTCGGAATATGGATGCTCAGAACGACTCGGTCTTTCTTCTGCGCATTGGCGACACCATTGGCGGTGCGTTCAATACGATGAGCATTACTGCCTTAAAAAGCAATTTGAACTATGGCTTCCCGCCCAATGGCCGCCAGCCGGACAGCACTTATGAGCTTCAAACCAATGACGGCCGCGTTTTAGGTGCCTTTGCCGAAGGCCACGAAATTCAATTTGTTACTACCTCTGTTTATCCCGCAACGGGTGCGTCTGCTATTTATCACGGCATCATCAGTGGCTACGATGGTAGCAGCCCTTCGGTGCAGGCCTCGTTCATTACGGTAGATTCGATGGATTTCGGCTACCCAAACCTTTCGTATTCAGGCATGAACGGGAGTGCGGTGTCTTCAATCATTTCGTTTGACTATTCGGGGCCTAAGCTTTATCCAGGCATAGCGGCGGTGCAGTGGGATGGAACTGCTCATTCGGATTTGCTGTTAGTAAAAACCGGTGATAGCAGCATCATTATGTTGCGTGATTCGGTGCAGCGCTGGGGTGATTATACCGGTTCGCAGCCGCAGTGGAATGGGATGGGAGCCGTCTGGATTGTAGGGTTGTTTGGGCGGCAGAATACAAGCTATGGCGACTGGATGGCGCTGCTACGTTCGCCTTATTATGTGGATGTGCCGAAGACGGAGCCTGAGCGTAAGTCTGCCGTTGTGTTTCCGAATCCTGGATTCCGCTTCGTACGGCTGCGGTTCAGTCTTCAGGCGGAGGAGACGCTGAAGTTCAGCATTTACAATACGGCAGGCGCACTGGTGGATGAAGTAACCCGTTCGAAATGCAAGGCCGGCGAGAATGAAATTGAGTTCAATATCGCGTCATTGCCCCCCGGCCATTATGTGCTGCGGGCAGAGGGAAGTGCTGGAAAAACTGTGTTCAGCCGGCTATTCGTTAAAGAATAGTTGCATGTGGGCTTTTTTTGAACAGGCCCCAAACGAGTCAGTTTGAAAAAGGAATTGCAGTGTTTAAGGCGCTAATTGGTAATTCAATAAGAAGCAGCCTGTTGTGCCTAAAAAAGTGAGGCCAGGGTAGAAACCCTGGCCGACCTTTGCAAATTTTGTTCTTAACGCGTGTCGCAGAAACTGAGGTAAAATTAGAGGGGCCTGCGGTAGGAAAATAAATTCCCGCCCCCCTTAACGATGAATTTGCGAAAACAATTCAGTAACATTTCGCGGACAGCCTGTGCGCGGCTATTGCACGCTTCCAAATAGCCCGCTTTTTCAGGCGCTATTTATCCTTGAACAAATTGAAAATAAGGGAAGAGGCCGCGAATGTCTGCTTAACCCTCGGCGGTTTCTGCCAGTACTAAAGCCGGCTTTTTCAGGCGGATAACCCGCATCCAGCCCAGCACCTTAATCAGGCCGTACATCGGATCTATCTCATGCCAGCGGCGGCCGAAGTTGGCAGACGATGCAAACTTGTGGTGGTTGTTGTGGTAGCTCTCGCCCCACATCAGCAGGTCAATGCTGAACAGGTTCATCGAAGTATTGCTGACGCGATAGTTGACATAGCCATACTTGTGTGCGTACCAGTTGATGATGGCTCCGTGCACGGCACCGCTTGCAATCTGAATCGGCAGCAGCAGATACCACCAGAAAGAAGGTGCGAAGGCTACGTAAAACGCAACATAGGCGCCGACCCAAAGCAGACGAGAGTAGATATTATTGCCCCACTTGTCCCACCATTTCCATTCTGGCAGGTTTTTGCAAAACTTGTCTTCCGCCTTGATCTTACCGGACCAGATGTCCAGATAGATACGCCGCGTCCGCCACATCATGTCAAACACATTCCTGGAGTATTTCGGCGAATGCGGGTCCAGTTCGGTATCCGCATGGGCATGGTGCAGCCGGTGCATAATGGCATATACCCTCGGGCTTAGGTAGGAAGAGCCCATCGTAATCCAGGCAAGGACGAAGAAGAATCGCTCCATCCCTTTGCTCATTCCGAAAGCGCCATGCGCCCCATAGCGATGGTGAAAAAAGGACTGGCTGAACAGCGACAAATACCAGTGAGCAACAAAAAATATCAGAATCGGCACAGGCTCTTTTTTTGTGCCGCGAAGGTAGGCCTATTACAGCCCGCAGCACCGACTAATTCACGAGCCATACCGCCTGCAAGCCGCTGCCTGCCGACAACACACTGCCACTAACCGATCTATCCGTCCTGTTATTTTTCCGTCACCTCCTCCCGCGATTGATTGAGGATTACTGCACGAATCATGGTGAAGGAATAGTCGTCGCCGAGCAACTCTCGGAGCTGTGTCAGTCCCGTGTGCACACCTGCTTTTTGAATCGCTGCTTCGATGTAGCGTTGTTGTTCCAATGTTACAAATTCGGATAGGGGCACCTCTCCCGTCTTGATGAACTGCATCAGATGTGCTTCAATGGTACCGACCGTAAGGCCGCGCTCCCGGGCTATTTCCGCAGCATGTTTGCCCTCACGATATAGTGCAAGGCTGATGTAGCCGGTTGGAATTTTCTTACCGCGTGTGCGCTTGCTCAATGTGCTTTGAATCGCTGGTTGTTCTTTCAAATCGGGTAGGTGCATCTTACCCTTTGCCAGGCTGTCGGCGAGGAGTTTGGCCTGCCCCCAACGCTGGATGATCGTGAGTGCGGTTCGTTCCAGTCCAGCGAGGTCGGTAAGGTATTTCTTGGTACGTGATTTACCATGAAAGTCTTCATGGTGGCGGCTCAGCGGTTGCAGAACTTCCCTGCGTAGAGCAGCTGTCAGCCATTCCTCTGCTACAAAAACCCGTGCGCGGATATCCGCGTAGGACTGCTTACTGCGAAGCATTCCATCGAGTTGATGGCGGAATTTTGTTGCCGTCTCTTCGAGGTCTTCAATCTTGTCGAGCACGCCTTTGCTCCAAGCTTCAGCCACCTCCTTTTCGGGTATCTGTCGTGAGGAGTAATGGAGTTGGAAGACCTGCCAGTCGGTTAAAAGTTTGTCCAGCGAGAACCATTGCACGAGCCGCTGCTGGGCAAAGTCTTCCTCTTCCTGCACCACAATCGGTAAGAGTTTTTCCGGCTCCATCTGCTGCCCGCAAAAGGCAAGGATGTCTTCGGCCACTTCAATACCTTTTGTGGGAATACGCGAACGCAAGACCATTCCCTCAAGGCTGGTGAGGCGGCTCAGCGCCACATACACCTGGCCAGCCGCAAAGCTTTCGCCGGCATCAATCGTGGCCTTCTCAAACGTCAGGCCCTGGCTCTTGTGGATGGTGATGGCCCAGGCCAGACGCACCGGATATTGGCGGAATACGCCCAACTCTTCTTCGTCCACGCTGTCTGATTCCCGGTTGTACCGGTATCGGATATTTCGCCAGGGGTGCAACTCCAGCCGCAGTTCGTCCTCACTACCTTCGGGCTGCACCCAGATATCACCTTCCTCGCCGATATGCGACACGCGGGCAAGTTTGCCGTTGTAATAGCGGCGGGCGCTGTCGTTCTTGATGAACATGACCTGGGCCCCCACTTTAAGGTCTAAAAATCGTTCGGTGGGTAAGGCTCTTTCATTGAAATCACCTTCAATGGTGGCGTCAAAACGATGAGGTTCCCCAGGCAATTGCTCCAGCCTTTGCGCATTCACCCGGTCGGCAATATGGTTATGTGTGGTCAGCAAAATGCTGCCTTCTTCAGGCTCCTGCCAGGGCTTGTATCGTTGGTGAAGCAGGGCCAGATCTTCTTCCTCCGCGCAGTTGTTGCGAATGGCATTGAGCAGGCGGATAAAATCTTCGTCGCGCTGGCGGTACACATGCTGCAGTTCCACCACCAACGGTTCCGCTTCTGCAATGACGTTTGCACTAAAGAAAAAAGGGCTTCTGTAATGCTCGTAAAAGAGGGAAGCCTCCTCGTTGCGTAAGACCGGCGGCAGTTGAAACAAGTCACCGATGAAGAGCACTTGCACCCCGCCAAAAGGCACCTGAGCCTGATTGCGCACCGAACGGAGGATGGCGTCAATTGCATCAAGCGCATCGGCGCGCAGCATGCTCACTTCGTCAATGATGAGCAGTTCCAGTTCTTTGATCAGGCTTCGCTTTTCACCGTGCAGGCGAAGATTGGAAAGCAGGTTGCGCCGGTTGACCACAAGCTGATCGCTCCATTCATCGCCGAGGAATGGTTGCGCGGTGGGCAGATACATGCCCAGGGGCAACTGAAAAAAAGAATGCATCGTCACACCTCCTGCATTGAGGGCTGCCACGCCTGTCGGAGCCACGATGACAGCCTTCTTGGGCGTGTGTGCCTGAATATGGCGCAGGAACGTAGTCTTGCCCGTGCCGGCCCGCCCCGTCAGGAACAGGTGCCGACCGGTATGGTTGATGATGCGCTCGGCCAGGCTGAAGAGCGGGTTTTCGGTACTCATGCCATCGGGTTGTTAGGTGCTTCGGTTCAAAATACGATGTATCGTCTGCTGCCTTTACTTGCAACTTTCATTCGCCCATTGGCGAAGCCCCAATTTTGAACCAAGAACGAACCTATGCCCAAGCGCAAGATCATCATCGCCATTGACGGTTATTCTTCCTGCGGTAAAAGCACGCTGGCCCGTCAGCTCGCGCAGCAGCTTCATTATCGCTTTATTGACAGCGGCGCCATGTACCGCGCCATCACGCTGTACTTCATCCGCGAAGGGGTGGACCTGCAGCAGCCGGAACAGGTACAACAGGCGCTCGCCAATATTCATTTGTCGTTTGAATTGGATGAAAAGAATGGCGCCTGTGAGATTCATCTGAATGGAGAGAACGTGAGCCGGGCCATTCGGGAGATGCTGGTGGCAGAGAAGGTGAGTGAAGTAGCTGCCATCCGCGAGGTGCGCGTGTTTGCGGTGGCCCAACAGCAGGCCATTGGTAAAGGCGGTGGCATCGTGATGGATGGTCGCGACATTGGCACGGTCGTCTTTCCGAAGGCAGAACTGAAGATTTTCATGACCGCAGATCCGGCAGTGCGGGTGCTGCGCCGGTTCGAAGAATTATATCCTTCCAATCCCGCCATCACTTTGGATGAAGTACGCGCCAATATTGAGTTGCGCGACTATATAGACACCAATCGCGAGGAAAGCCCTCTGCGTCGTGCGGAGGATGCGCGGCTTCTGGATAATTCCAACCTCAGCCGTGAAGAGCAATTGCAGAAAGTGCTGGGCTGGGTGAGTCAATTGGAGAATGCCTCTGACAAGAGTGCCTGAGGAAAGACCTGCTTAGAGTACAAATTTTCCAAAATCAGATTGGCTGTTTTTCTCTGCGAGGAACAGCGCTCATGTGCAAGGATGATGTTCACTTCCCTTTCGTGGGCAGGCAGGCGGTTACCTTTGCCGCGCAAAAAAAAATCAAGCAAGCTATGTCGCAGGAATTTCGGACCGAAAAGGACACGATGGGCGAGGTGAAAGTGCCCGCCACCGCCTACTACGGCGCTCAGACGCAGCGCTCTATTGACAATTTCAAAATCGCGCAGGACATCAACCGAATGCCGAAGGAGATCATCCGTGCATTCGCTTTTCTGAAAAAAGCAGCTGCCCTTACCAACACCGAGCTGGGTGTGTTGCCGGAAGAAAAGAGCCGCCTCATCG
>JAMIQN010000055.1:0-3607 GCA_035914595.1 Chitinophagaceae bacterium
TGGCATTCTTCCGGCCATCGTGCGTTACCTGAATGACGGCTCCGGTTTTAAGCTCTTTGTAGAAAAGGTTGTTGTCTTTTACGAAAGCTACTTTGCTGCCATCGGGTGAAAAGCTGGCGTGGAGCACCTTCTCAGAATCCAGCAATGTTTCCTGCCCCGACTTCACGTCATAGACATAGACCTGATAAAGCACCGAGCGACGGTAGATATGCTCGCCATCCAAAAAGAGCAGCAGCTTGTCCTGGTCTTTGCTGATTTCATACGTTTCTACAGACAAGGAGCCTCCGTAAAACTTGCCGGTGTTGGAGCCATCGCGCAGGCTATGCACGGTGATCAGGCTGCGTCCGTCTTCATGTTCCAGCTCTGTATAATGCTCGCCGTCCGGCAATGCATTGAAGCCGGGCACCGAACGAATGGCAAACGTGCGATTGGACCAGATATCGTCGAGCGTGATGAGCCTGTCCTGGGCGGTAGCAGCAAGGGCCCAAAGCAGCAATGCTGCCAATAGTGATACGCGCATGAAATGGAATAATGAGCGCCAAAAATAATGGAGCCCTTCCGCCTCAGAACAGGCTTAGCTGATTGGGGGGGATTTCGCGTCAAGAAGCTAAAAGGGCTTCAACTTTCCCTTTCTCAGTTTCAATTTGAAATCGGCCAGCGTGTCTTCACCTCGGATGTCAATGCGTTGAAGCTGGAACATATCTGCTGCGGGCAAGGGTTGTGGCCGGTTGCCAATGCGAAAAGCGGCTTCTATGCCCTGTGATTCCATCCACGATTTCAGCTCCTTCATCGCTGCCCCTTTTGGTCGCGCTCCGTAGGGGTAAGCCAGGATTTTCAAAAAAGGCAGCTTCTGCTCCTCCAGAACCTGCATAGACTTCTGCATCGCTTCGAAAAGGGCCGGCAAGTCGGTTTTACCGAAGTTCTCGTGATGATATCCGTGCAGGCCAAAGCAGAAATGATCGCCGGCCATACCCTGCAATTCTTCCGGCGAAAGCTTTTGATCCACACCCTCTGCCCCCCGCTCATAGCTGCCATCGAGGGTGCCGGCGATGAGGAAGATGCAGGCCTGCCAGCCAAACTCCTGTAGCAGGGGCCACACATGCGTGAGGTTGTTTCGATAGCCATCATCGAAAGTGAGAAGGAAGCTTTTGGCCGGCACCTGAGCCTTGCCTTTAGCGGCGTTCAGAAAATCTTCCATTCGCAGGCACCGATAGCCGGCATCACGCAGATAGGTCCATTGCACGCGCAGAGCTTCAGGCGTGAGTGTAAGGCCGTCGCTGAGGCCGGGCCAGATGCGGTGATACATCAGTACCGGCACACCGGCCCGATTGGGCATTAACCAGGGAATGCGCATGGGTCGCAAAGGTATTGGTGCCGGAAAGCCGGCCAAGTCAGCCATATTTCCGGCACGGCGACGGCGCGGGCTCGTTCATTTCATTCATTTTTGCGGCCACCTTTTATCCTCATGCAGCTCAGCGCCATCATCATCACCTACAATGAAGCCCACAACATCGTGCGTTGTCTGGAGTCGCTGCGAGGTGTTGCAGATGAGGTAGTTGTGGTGGATTCCTTCTCAAAGGACCGTACTGTGGAGCTTGCGCGTGCCGGTGGTGCAAGGGTCGTGCAGCATGTATTTGAAGGCTACGGAGAGCAGAAGAGAGTAGCCATGAATGAGGCCCGCTTCGACTGGATTTTATCGGTGGATGCCGATGAGGTTCTTTCACCGGTGCTGCGGGAAAGTATTCTTGCGATGAAGGAATCGCCCAGGCATGATGCCTACTCATTCAACTTCTTGACGAACTATTGCGGCCACTGGATTCGTCATTGCGGCTGGTACCCGAGCCCTAAAATGCGGCTATGGAATCGCCACAAGGGCCACATGACGGCCGACAAGGTGCATGAAGGTTTTGAATTGGATTCCGGTAGTACACAGGGCTTTCTGAAAGGAGACCTACTGCACTATTCGTTTCCTACTATTTCGTCGCACCTCAAAAAGGTGGAGCATTATTCCGAGATGGGAGCCCGCTTTGATGTGGTACGAGGTAAGCGCGTTTCTCTATTGAAATTGCTGCTGGCTCCCCGCTGGACCTTCTTCACGCTTTTTGTGCTGCGTGGCGGCTTCCTGGATGGCTATTATGGCTATGTGGTGTGCCGCATTTCCGCCTTTGCATCTTTTGCGAAATATCTTAAGATCCGCCAGTACACTGCGATGCAGCAACGCGGAGAGGCTTTTTAGTGTTAGCCGCACTCAGACCTATGAATTTCAAGGCAAGTCCTGCGGGAGGAAATGCTTTTTCATAAAAAAAGGCAATGTGGTCAAAAATAGTTGGTGGTTGAGCTGGTTTTTGAGTTGAGTTTTGAGTGCTGATCTGAAGGGGAATCAGGCTCTGCGGGAGCGCAACCTGCCAGCAATAAGGTCAGTGATTATACGGTAAGAGGCAGTCTTGAGAAGTCAGGGCTGCCTTCGTTTTCTATTCCCTTGTCTGCTTACCGGTAATCCCTATGGCTCGAGAAAACTCACACTTGCTTCAACGTATCCCACCATTCTTAAAGTGCAGGTACCATTTGATGAAGGCCTTCCTGGCTGCGGTACGCAATCCATGATGCAGTGTTAGCTTTTCTTTCAGATGGGCAAAGTGTCCTTCCAGTTTGTTCGTAGTGTTCGGTATCTGTCCGTCATCCAGATAAGCAAACAGGTATGGAGCTGCATTTTTAATAAGTCTGTACGCTGAATGGACGTTCTTGTGGGTGTACCAATAGCGACCGCTGATTGGATTATTAGAGCGCGCATTTACATAAGCCTTGTAGTGCTGCTCCCACTGATGCATTTCCAATAGCCATAGCGCACTCTGCTCGTGCGTCGTTATATAAGTCAACCTTCGGCTGATACGTAGCAGATCTTTACCCGCATCGCTCTGAGGGCGAGCACTTAAGTATGTTTTTACCTGTCGCTTGATGTGTACCAGGCATCGTTGAATGATAGCTTCAGGGAAAGCTTTACGCACGGCTTTGAGAATGCTATGGTGGCCATCGCAGGTAACGCTGTATACCTCTACACCCAAGGTGCGCAGGTTCATCAGGTCTTCATAAATCTCTGAGTAGCGTTCTCCGTCGCTGTTGCGGTAGAGCTGAACATAGCCCAGTGCATGATCCATGTAAAGGACGATACACAGGTTGCCGGGAAAGTAGCTGCCGTCTATAAGCAGGTAGGTCCGCTCTTTAAGTGCCGGCTTCACTGACAGCTCAGGGCTTCTGCTCAGGTAGCTGCGAAAAAGTCTCTGAAGGCTGCTCTGGCTAAGGCCGCTGTCCCGACTTAAGGTGCGGTATACCTGGCGTTCCATAACCCATTTACGGAACCAAACAAATCGGTTGGCTGCCGAGGCCTCTCGGTTCTGCCATTGAAACAGCAGGCCGCAGCTCTTGCAACGAAAGCGCTGCTTACCACCTTGGCTGCCCCACTTGATCACATCAGAACTACCGCAACCCCAACAGTTTTTTTATGGCTCATAAATCGCCAAAATTCAAACGGCTTTCATATCCACATCCCCAAACCCACGTCCAGCAAGCCTTTCAGCCTTTTTTACCAACTATTTTTGACCACATCGTC
>JAMIQN010000056.1:0-4409 GCA_035914595.1 Chitinophagaceae bacterium
CGACGCAGGTTGGCTTCTGCTACCTGATTGAGGGAATCTACCTCACGCTCCAGCAAAAGGGCCTTGGCGCGCAGCTCGTTGCTGCCATAACCGGGTACGTAATATTTCAGCGGGGTAAAAAGCAGCACAGCGACCGTAGCCAGAATGGTAACGACGAAAATGGTGCTGAAAAAGCCATAGACGTTCCATTTGGTCAGCCGAAAGGAGGCTACTTCTTCCAGCGTATTGTCGTTGATGAACACCATGCGGTACGGCGCATTCAAGTTCTTGAACGGCTTGGTAGGCTTAAATGAAAGCAGACGCATGATGAAAAAAAGCAGCCTTGCCGCAGCAAAACCACTTTGAAAAAGGCGCGCAAAAATAGCCGCCGTGCATCGCCGGTTACCTTTGCTCTTTCTTAAAAAAGCCCCTGCGCCTTCATGCCTGCACTCTTAGCCATCGAATCATCCTGTGATGAAACCAGCGCCGCTATTGTGGTGGATGGGGAAGTGCGCAGCAATATCATCGCTACACAAAAAGTGCACGCGCGTTATGGTGGTGTAGTTCCCGAGCTGGCCTCGCGAGCGCATATCAGCCACATCGTTCCGGTGGTGGACGCGGCCCTGAAGGATGCCGGAGTGACTAAAGAAGGCATTAACGCAGTTGGCTTCACGCAGGCTCCGGGCCTCATCGGTTCGCTGATGGTGGGTGCCGGCTTTGCCAAGGCCTTCGCACAGGCTCGAAGGCTTCCGCTCATTGCAGTACATCACATGCAGGCGCATGTCCTGGCTCATTTCATCGAAGACCCGAAACCGGATTTTCCCTTCCTGTGCCTGACCGTATCGGGTGGCCACACGCAGATTGTCCTGTGTCGTGATTTTCTGGATATGGAAGTGCTGGGCGAAACGGCAGATGACGCTGCCGGAGAGGCTTTTGACAAGGCTGCCAAGATGTTGGGACTGCCTTATCCGGGCGGCCCGCTGATTGATAAGTATGCTCAGGAAGGCAACGCGGATCGCTTCCGTTTTGCAACTGCCTCCATGCCCGAGTATGGTTTTTCGTTTAGCGGCATCAAGACCTCCATTCTCTATTTCCTGCAGCGCGAGCAAAAGCTGGATTCTGAATTTGTCTCTAAGAATCTTGCGGATATCTGTGCCTCGGTGCAGCAAAGCATTATCAATATGCTCATGGAAAAATTGGAGCTGGCTGCGCAGGAAACGGGCATCACACAGGTAGGCATTGCGGGGGGCGTTTCCGCGAATAGCGGACTGCGAAAGGCGCTTGAAGAGCGAGGGGCAAGGCTTGGCTGGAAGACTTTTATACCCGCTTTTCAGTACTGCACTGACAATGCCGCCATGATTGGCATTACGGCCTGGCACAAATTCCTACGCCGCGATTTTGCAGATCTCAGCATCACGCCATCGGCCCGCGCATCCTGGTCATGAGTCAATCCTATTTCCAGTTCAAGCAGTTTCGAATTGAGCAGGACCGATGCGCCATGAAGGTGAGCACAGATGCCTGCATTCAAGGTGCGTGGACACCCCTGCCAACTATCTGTCGTAAGGTGCTGGACCTTGGTGCCGGTACAGGTTTACTTAGCCTGATGATAGCTCAGAGGGCCAAAGAGGCAGAGATTGTGGTGCTGGAAATAGAGGCAGATGCGGTCGCTCAGGCAACGGAGAACATAGTCGCGTCGCCGTATGCTTCGCGCGTTCGTGCAGTCCATGCAGATGCCACGCAATGGGAATGCTCCGATTCGTTTGATCTGATTATTTGCAATCCGCCTTTTTTCAAGAATGCACTTCATGGCCCCGATCCACAACGCAATCAGGCGCGGCATATAGCAGGATTAGATGCTGCCTGCCTCGTTCAGTTGGTGTTGGAATGGCTGTCGCAGGAAGGGCTGGCTTCCTTTCTATGGCCGCCTGAAATGTATCACGAGTTTGTGAAGCTTGCGGGTGAAAAGGGACTCTACCTGCAACGGCAATTAAGCATTTGTCATCGGGCCGGAGGACGGGTAGGGCGGATGATTGGAATTTTTGGAAGGCAAACCAAAGACCTGCAGGCTGAAACGTTGTATATCAGGGATGCAGCGGAAGCCTACACGCCGGAGTTTCAGGATTTGCTGCGTTCGTTCTATCTCTATCTGGATGACGAGTAGAAGGCCTGATTCGGGCTATGCTCAAGGGCTACTATTTGGCGCCTTTTTTCTTTGATGATTTTGCCCGCTCATTAAAGTCCAGGCACAAATTGACCCAGAATTCAAAATCTGCTTTTCGCCGAAAGCCTTCCGTTTCCACATAGCAGTAGCCTTTCATTTCTCGCCCTTTCATGATCATCGGCAGGAAGCCCGGTCGCTCAGAGAGCTCGGGAGTGAGGGCAGGGTCAAACCGGCACATCAGACGGTCGCCGCTCACGTTTACGCACATTTTTCCATTGACCATAAACACGAGACCTCGAAACATTTCCTTTTCCTCAATGGGCAAGCCGGTGGATTGAGCCAGGTATTCGCGGATGCGGTCGGCAAGTTTTGGATCGTACGACATAATAAATAGCGGGAGAAGGGGTGGGCGCTGCAATGTAGCCTCAAAGGAAGGGAGCAGGCCGGCTCTTGAAGAAGAAGGAAAAAACCCAGATAAAACCCAGCGTTACTTTGTGCGGCCCACAAATAGGCGTCACATGTGGTGGATCTATGCAATCCTCTCGGCTGTTTTCGCATCGCTGACGGCCATCTTCGCCAAGCTGGGCGTTTCCGACATGGATTCCAACCTGGCTACCGGCATCCGGACAGTCGTGGTTTTGATCATGATTTGGAGCTTGCTCCTGTTGCGAGGTGAGGTTCGGGGCCTGAGTTCCCTTTCCCGTCAGAACCTGATTTTTCTTTGCCTGTCGGGCATAGCTACCGGCCTTTCGTGGCTGTTTTACTTCAAAGCCATTCAGCTTGGAAACATCTCGCAGGTGGCGCCAATAGACAAGCTGAGTGTGGCGCTGACCATCGTTTTGGCAATGGTCTTTCTGGGGGAATCGCTTACGCTGAAATCTGCTATCGGGGCCGCGCTTATTATTCTCGGGACCGTGGTGATGATTCTTAAATAGCGCTTGAAGGCAGGCAAAAAAATAGCCGCCAGAAGGCTCCGGCGGCTGCTTTTCTCTTTGATCCGAGGTCTTAATTGGCGTACTTGCTCATGAACTTGATGCGCATCATTTGCAGATGCTCAATGCTTACATCGCGGTCTTTAAACTCTTCGTAGGCGTCCACCAGATTGCCATCGTGGCTTTCCTTGAAGTACTCGAAAATGTCTTCCTGCTCGTCTTCATCCAGTTCATTGTCTATGCAATAATCCAGATTGAGGCGGGTGCCTGAGGAGACGATAGTTTCCATCTCTGCCAGCAGTTCGGTCAGGTTGAGGCCCTTGTTTTTGGCGATGGTTTCCAGCGGAATTTTCTTGTCAATATTTTGGATGATGAACACCTTCATGCCGCTCTTGTTCACCACGCTTTTCATCACGAAATCATCGGGCTTTTCAATGTCATTTTCCTCAACGTATTTGGCGATCAGGTCAATGAATTTGCGACCATAGCGCAGCGCCTTACCTTTGCTGACCCCCGAAATCTTTTCCAGTTCTTCCATGGACGTAGGGTAGGCTGTAGCCATCTCGTCTAATGAATTTTCACTGAATACGACGAAGGGCGGCATACCCTTTTCTTCGGCCACCTTCCGGCGCACATCCTTCAGCATGGCCAGCAGGGCCTCGTCGGCTACGGCGGGCGCAGCGGTGGCGGCAGCTTCTTCGTCTTCTGCCAGTTGCTCTTCGTAGCGGTGATTCATGGAAACCTTAATTGCAAAAGGTTTCTTGAGGAATTTTCTGCCTGCGTCAGTGATCTTGAGCAGGCCATATTCTTCGATGTCCTTGCGGATGAAGCCTTCCAGCATCATCTGGCGAATGAGGCTTTGCCAAAAGTTGACATCCATTTTCATCACCAGCCCTGCACCAAAGCTCTTGAGCTTGTCGTGGCCAAACGTGGTAATTTGAGGAGTGCCGTGCCCCAGCACAATATCTACGACGTAGTTGATGCCAAAGCGTTCTTCCAATTCGTCAATGGCATCCAGCACAATTTTGACACTGTCTTTGACGTCAATTTTTTCTTTGGGATGCAGGCAGTTGTCGCAGGCACCACAGTTTTCACTTTCCAGCTTTTCACCGAAGTAGTGCAGCAGCAGCTTTCGGCGGCAGACGGAGCTTTCCGTGTAGGCAACCGTCTCGGAGATAAGCTGGGCACCCATTTCCCGCTCTGAAAGCGTTTTGTCGCGCATCAGGTGCTCCAGCTTTTGGACGTCCTTGTAGGAGTAATAAAGGATACACTTCCCTTCCAGTCCGTCGCGGCCGGCACGGCCCGTTTCCTGATAATAGTTTTCGAGGCTTTTGGGA
>JAMIQN010000057.1:0-11154 GCA_035914595.1 Chitinophagaceae bacterium
ACCTTGTTGCCGGCTGGGGTCTCAATCAAAACGGACTTCTTACCATCGTCGAAAATCATTTTCATTTCGCTGCGCGACACGTACCCTTTCTCGTCGTTCTGATTGCTTGCATTGAGCGGTGCCGGAGAATGAGCGCTATTCATCATGCCTAATACTATAGGCCAGCGCGGATCATTATTCAGAAAACCAACGATCACTTCATCGCCTACTTCCGGCAGGAAGAAAGTGCCTCGATTATCACCTGCATCCAGCGTGGATACTCTGCTCCAGACGCCATCATCATTGGCCATGATGGTTGGCACGCGAACCATAATGCGTCCCTGCCCGTCGGGGTCTTCGAGGTCGGTGACGATGCCAATATGCAAGCCCTGAATAGCAGGCAGCAAGGCGCCGGCCTTGGGTTGTTCTGTTTCGAAGCGCTGCGCAAACCATTCCGGCGATAGCCCAAACTGAAAAGTGGTACGCCACAAACCTTCATTGAGATGTTGACGGACGCCCGACACAAACAGCTTTCCATCGAAGCGCTCACCGGTGCCGCGCAATTCAATTATCTGCCCCGGACGCACGGTAGAAGTTCCATCAGTCGTTACACGGCCGCGAATCTTGGCAAGTCTGTCGCGGAGCAGTTTGCTGTCAGCCCATTGTTGCAGTTCTTCCTGCGTCAAAGCACCACAATGCAGCAGGTTGAAGGGACTGCCGCCGGCCACATCGGCCAGATCACTCGCGTCCAGATTGCCTGCCTCGGGAATGGAAGGTTCTGTTGCACTCACACCTTCCACAAGGGCCGCATCACTGCTATCCCAGGCAGTAGCTGTAACCTGCTTTGGCTGTAGCCGTGCATCCACCTCTGCATCGAATTCATAAACCGTGGCGCCGTATTGAATCGTCAGGACAGAAGCTGAAGCCAGGTCGGGGGCCTTCACGGCCACCTTGCCATCTGTGGCAATGACGAGCTTGCCGGTAGCATCTGCCCGGCAAAGCATGAAGTCCCAATCGGTGGTGTTGTATTGCACCAGCTCTTTGTGTGTAAGGCTGGTTGCTTCCACATCCTTGTCAAGAGCGTATGAATCGAGCAGCTCTTCGATGTAATCGCTATCGGTAACGTCCCGGCTGTATTTGCATTTGGGGATTGTCGTCATTTTCATGGCAGCATCGCGGCACTCAATCACCAGCACTCCGGAGCCTTGACGCGCCTTAACGCCATGCCGGAAAATGATTCCCTTAAACACGGTTTCTTCCTGACTGCGATACCCCAGCTTGATTTCAATCTCTTTCCCGGGGGCAAACTCTGTGGCATTACTGGCCGGAAAGCTTTCGGCTGCGGGGTCGCCATCCTTCAAAATGATAGTGGCATAAGGAATGCGATTTACCTCTTGCTGCACTAGAATAGACACGACCTGATAGGTACGAGAAAGCTCTACCCCATCCGACAGCAGCGTGAAGGTTGCCACACTCTTTGAGGCCTCCGAAGGAATGAGGCGCGCATTGGTCCTTGGGCTTTCGTTGGTTGATATTTCGTCAATGGCCACAGGCATAATTGGTGCGTCTTTCAGGGTTTCAGGTAGGTATTGTGGTGTGTGGGACTACTTCTTTGTAGCTGATGATTTTGCGATGGGTGGAAAGGAGAGTTGGGTTCCGGCGGGGAGATTTCTGAAATCGCTTATTCCGTTGACGCGGGCTACTTCGAGATAGAACTTGGGATCGCCATACACCTGGTAGCAGAGCCAGGGCAGCGTCTCCCCTCGGTTGACAATGCGATAGTGTGTCAGATCCGGCGACTGAGCGTTCTCAAGCGTCACACGAAGGGTTTCTTCTACACTTCCTTTGAAGCTGACCTTGCATACCGCGCGAATGGGCGTCCCATCGGGCTTAAAAAGCTTGTAGTTGATGTTGATACCCGTGCAGCGGCCTTTGAAAATGAACTGCCCCCAGATGAGCTTGAAATGACGCGGTTCATGACTGTCTGCATCATTTTCGATCAACATCTTTTTGAGGTCCTCCACTTCCTGATAGATGCCGTTGTCGCGCGAATTGCCGTCAATCAGGCCGGTGTCGTCGAATAGAAATTCGAATTGGAGTTCTTCGGGAGGCTTCGCAAAAAAGCGTTGTTGCGTACCGCTGGTTCCTTGTCCCTGGCTTTCGTTGAAGGTTACCTTATAGTCGAGTGTGTAGCTCTCCGGATTCATGAGGGCAGTAAAAGCCTCTCCCACCTGATGGTTGTCCGCCAGGTCGGGGTTGTTGAATGCGAGGATGCGCATCTTCTCGAGTTGTCCTCTGTCTGTAGCCATTGCTATCGTTCTTCCTGATGACGTAATACTTCTACGATTTCATCTACACAGGCCTTGATGAGGGCTGCTTTCGGGTTGCTTTCATCGCCGGCCGTGTTTTGCCGCGACTGGTCGTTTCCCTGTTGGCGACTTCCTTGGGTGTTCACTTCCACCTGCACGCTGAGTTCTTCAATCATGATGGGCATTGTCAATCTCTTTTTAGGGTTTTAATCCTGCACCGTGAAATAGTCGTAGCATAAATCCAGGCTTTCCACGACGATGCTGTTGTCGGTCGCGTTGAAGTCGCTCACACTCCATTTCTTCGGCCAGGCATTGAATACTTGCCAGGTGCGCAGTGGCTGATGGAGTTCATTAAGGAGCGATACGTTGACCTGAGCCGGCGTGAAAACGCGATTAAAAAGGGCATCCTTGATCCAATCAACGAGCTTGCTATCCAGCAGCATTCCGCGTTTCAGCGACAGGTCCGGAAACTTGCTGCGCACCGGCAGTTTGTGTTCAAACCTGTTTTCGCCACCTTCTTTGAAGCTCTCGGTATCATACTCCACGCTCAGTCCGCTCACGCTTTGAAAGCGCACATCATTATCGTTGCCGATGCCGACAAATTCGACTTTGAAATGAAAGCCAACGGGAGGATAGTAGCCGCCTGCCATGGTGAGGTTCTGTTAGGTTTTCTTGTGACGATGATGAATCTGCAGCGAATGCAGGCCCGTAGACAAAGCCCAATCCAGAGAAGACTTGTTCGGTTTTGCCCTACGCCATTTCGTGCGAACCCGGTTTGAGTTATCGCAATGACGATTGGCCTACCTGCTCAACTTCTGCGTGCTTCAGGCCTGCCTCAGAAAGCGGTGTGATCAACTGACAATATCGAGGCCTTCGTGCGCCAGTTCCAGCGTCTCTATGGCCACTTCATTGCCATCCGCCTTCAGGTCGCTGGCCTGCACCTTCACCGGGAAGGCATTGTGCACCCGCCATGTGATGACCGGCTCATGGTTTTCGTTGAGCAGGCTGATGGTGACGTCGCGCCGTTCCACCTTATTCAGGTTGACGGTCTTGATCCAGGTGTAGTATTCCGTATCGTTTTCGAAGGTGCCGCGCTTCAGCGTGATGTTGCTGAATTTGTGCAATCCGGGCATTTTGATTTTCGAATAATCCGGACTGTTGCCATCTCGATATTCGATGGCCTCCACCTGGATGTCCATGCCGGTGACTTCTGAAAAGCCAAGCCGACTACCACCCCACTGAACGAGGAAGTGGAATTTTGGGATGGGATATTGTGCCGCCATAATGATTGTGTTTGGGGGGTGAGGAGGGATAGAAGGTTAGTTGTAGCAATCACCTGACGGGTGACTGTTTGAAAGGTTTTTATGCAGATCAAGCCAAAGAGCCCGACAGAGCCAACGTCTGTCAATGATTATATCCGTTCGGAAGCAATGCCGGGGCGTTTTTCTTCAAAAGCATCTTGCAGTGGAAGCGAACGATGCGGGGCGATTCATTCGAAACGCTGTCAGGAAGTGCCGTGAGGAGTAATTCCCAATCGGCTCATGCCTGAGCGTCGGCCATCCACCCCCGACACCCGTTGCCAGATGCCGGGAGTAGCCCCGATTAGCTTTCTGCCATCTTATGGCTGAAGCGCAGGATGATGAATTCGGCGGGGCGAACGACAGCCATCCCGATCTCCACAATCATGCGGCCTTCGAGAATATCCAATGCGGTCATCGTTTTGCCGAGGCCCACTGCCACGTAGAAGGCATGTTCCGGCTTGGCACCCTGCAATGCGCCTTGCCTCCAGAGCGTAGTCAGGAAGTTTTCGATCATTCCCTGAACCTTCACCCAGGTGTTGGCATCATTGGGTTCGAAAACGAATTGTTCCGTTGCCTTCTTGCTGCTCTCCTCAACCATGTTGAAGAAGCGACGAACATTGACATAGCGCCATTCGTTGTCGTTGCCGGCGAGGGTGCGTGCGCCCCAGATAAGGGTGCCTTTACCAATAAAGCTGCGGATGATATTGATGGATTTCCCGGCAGTGGGGTCCACGTTCATGCCTGCCTGCTCGTCGGCACTAACGGCATAAGATGGGCCTGTCACGTTGTTGAGGCTTTCGTTGGCGGGTGCCTTCCATACTCCACGCGCTTCGTCCACTCGGGCGTAAATACCTACGACCCCACCGGAAGGAGGCAACTTGCCCAGCTCGCGCTGAATGGCCGTTATCCAACTGCTGATGTAGGGGTGCTTTTCATAGAGCGAGCTCTGAGCTGCGTCTTTGTAGGCATTCGCTGCATTCAGAATTGTGTCCAGATATGCGGCAATCTTGTTGAAGGCAGTGGCCATGTCCATAGCCACGAGCTTGCATTGCGCCAGTTCCGTTGCACTGCCTGCGGAATAATCGGTGGCGTTTGCAACTACAGTGCTGAGGTCACCTGCCCAACTGCTGCTTCCAAGTGCCGCGAACTTCGTGGCAATTGCTGTGTCATTCTGATCAAGGGCATCTACATCGGTATTTAACTCCAGAGCATAGATGCCGGTGGTGCCACCTTTCCAGAGTGCGGGTGACTTCCCATAGGCTGCTACATCACTTGCCAATTGTGCGCTACGGAAAGTGGTTGTGGCACTCCAGGCGGTGTAGATGTCAATCGCGGTTTGTCTGGCAAAATCTATGAGCGCTGTCAGGGCGGTTTTGGCAGTTGCGTCTGTCGAAGCCTGGTTCACGGCATCGGTGAGTGAGCGAAGCTTGTCACCAACGCTCGCATTCGCGCCCCGGATGGTATCAATCTGCCCCGTAACCGTAGCCACATCTGCCATCGCATTTTCGAGGGCTATGACTAATCCGTTTACCGTTGCGTCCGTAGTGAGCGCTTTGAGGTCCAGCTTGTTGGATACATTGACGCTGTCGTGATAGACGTTATCGCGCAGCACACTGTAATCCACCGTACGTGGGTAGCTGGTGTAGATCCAGGGGGCATAGGCCATACCATACTTCAGTGCGTTGATGCCAATGGAATTGCGGAAATTTTCTACGGCATCCTCCAAATCACTCGCTTTGTTTTCCTGCAGGTCGAACACAGCCACGCGGTCCTGTAGTTTGGCACATTGCATCAGCGCAGCCTGCTGAAGGCTGTAGAAGCTGGCATCGTCCATCGTCACGGCATCAGGGAAGAGCAAGATGGTAGGCTCATCTTCCTTCTCAAGAGCAGTAAGACCGGTAAGCATGCCCATCGGTGAGCCATCAGCTTCGCCAATTTCTGCTCCGGAGGAAGGATCGCAAAGCCCTACCGAAACGATGTAGCAATCGCCGCCTCCATTGTCGTAGAAGAGGCGCACGGAATCATAGAGATAGAATCGGTTGCCATCATCCACGTTGATGGATTGCACCGCATAGTTGTTGCTGGCATTGGAGGTAACCAGTTCAATCTTGGCAGGATTCAACCCTTCACCGAAGTAGGTTGTGAATTCCAGCAAGGATGAAATCTTGGTAGGAATCCCGATAAGGGACGCTCCATTTTTTGTAGCAATGACTGTGTAGCCTACAAATGCGGGAATAGCAGTCTCCACCGCTGCTACAGAGGGTGGGAATTTGGGAATCTCTTCGATATAGACGCCCGGGGTTTTGTAAGAGGTAGCCATAATGTGGGTGGGGTTGGGGGGAGTTATAGAGAAATATCCGGCTGGGTCGAAAGAGGGGGTCTGTTTTCCTGAAAAGGTGCCATTCCCGGCAACTAATAATTCAGGTACATCTCCGCACAGAAATACTTGTTACCATCTTCTATGCAGGTGGCAATTCGATCGGGAGGCGGGTTTGCAAGCCGGCTGGCAAGGACTGTAACCCCATTCATGACGCGAATGGTATTGACCGGCTGCTGTTGGAGGAATAGTGGCTTGCGCGAAACGAATTCTTTGGGGGCATCGCCCGGCTCAAAAATGCCCGGCATGGATGTGTTCTCTACCGCAGTGACGTTCGTAGTGCGGGCGATGTATTTCCAAATGGCAAGACGGTTGGCAAACCGCAGCTCGTGGTCGGGAGCAAGTGGGACACCACCTGCATCTAACCAGGCAAAATCATCGCCGGTATCAAAGCAATGGAACAGCTCTACCACGCCATACACCCTTGCGTAGCTGGCGGTAAGATCTATGTAGGCAAAATGATCCGTTCCGTCAATTGCCACTCGATATTTTGCCGGAGGCAGGGATTCCAAATTCAGATTGAGGCTCGTTACTGCTGTGGTATAGCTCAGCGTTTGCTCCCACACAAGTTGGTCGAACAACAGGGTTTGCGGATTCATCCCAAACACTTGTGCATGAAATTCCTTGCCGGAAGGCACCGTCAACTGCAGCGAGCCATCGCTAAGTAGGATGAGGTTCCCGGGATGCACATACTGAGGAGCAAGACGCTGCTGCCAATAGTCTGCATCTGAAGTGGGATGGCTGCCGGGGCTCACCGGGCGGATGGCTTCGAAGACGTTTCCTGCATTCGCTACCATGTCACCAATCACATAGCTACTCGCTGCGCTAAAGGCGGGAATGGTTTCATTCAGATAGCGGGTTGCTCCGGACTGCGTGTGAAAGCAATTAGAGAAATAGCCGAGCAATCCACTCGAAAGGGGTGCATTGCTGTAATTGAGAAAATCCGTGTTTGTGAGCTCGAGGTAGAATGAGAGTCGGAGCCCCTTCGGAAGGGTCTGGAATGTCTTTCCCGACTCGTCCACTTTCACCAAAAGAACAAGCGTATCATCCAGCATACGCGAGAGGATGTGCAAACCACGCATCGCAGCCAGCGTTTCCTCCGTAGGGCGAAGTTGAAAATCGGTACATCGTCCGTCCGAGAAGTAGTCATGGCGGAGCGAAACCGTTGCTAATGTGGCATAGCTCGAAGTCATGATACAGGCTTTTTGGTGCGGTCGTTTACAGTTACCGTCTTGATATATCCGCCACCGGCAATGATGGCTCCCTCATCTACCGTTACCTGGCGGATTTTGTACAGCACACTCGGCAGGTATTTGCCGCCAAGCGTACTCCAGAGCTGGTTGCTTTGCTCGAATGAAAGCGACACCATTTCCACATTTATCTGGGTAATGGCGGGGTTTAGTGCAGGGTGACTCAGCGGTGTAAATACCGGCTGAAACTGGAAGAAGCGAATGATGCAGGAAAGCCAGCGAAGGGCCTGTTCATGACTCTTCAAATTCATCACGAACAGGACGTACAAATTCAGCTTTACCGGAGGGTTTGCATAGGTGACACCAGAGGGTGTTTTAGTAAAAGCCTCCTGTTGCCGGCCAATCCTATCCTCTTCAACATTGACTAAAGAAATGATGGCTTTGTTGGTAAGTGGAGTGTCCACATTCGCAGAGTCGGCATCAAAGATTCTGGATGCCGGCGCCATCACGAGGCTCATATCTCCCATTACCAAACCTGGCTGGAGCGAGAGATATTGATTCAGTTCCTCTGTGAGGAATTTTAGGGTTAGGTCTAGCACGATGCACGAATAATAGGGTTCGGACCATCCGGCAATTCAAGCTGACACTAATATATCCTTCGTTGTATGTAATAGTATTCCCTTTGAAAAAATTTTCTTTTTTGGCTACGTATTACGTTCATCCATCAGCAATCGATTGATAAAGATGATGGTTATTAACAGACGGAACACCCTTTTACTCAACTTGTCTAATATGCCGATTTGGGCAGACCCGCAAAAATTCGATTGGAATGTGCCGTTGGAGATGGCGATTGAAATGGCGAAACAATCTTACCAGACGGGTTGGGCATGCAAGCCGCGGCCACGAGGCACATCCACTGAAGTACGCTGCCCTGCTCCTTGACAAACCATAATTAAGGAGGGCTGTGCTGCATCCACTCGCTGCACAATATCGGGCCGGTCGAGCAGATACCAATTGACGATTTGAGCTGTATTCCAATTTTGAAAGCTGAGTGTGTCGCTTTCCCGCATTTCATTTTTCAACTGCACAGCCAGAGCTTCGTAATCTTCCAGAGGCTGCACCGGTAGCGGCTTCCATTGAAGATTTGCGGTCAGAGCGAGCCCGCTTATTGCCGAGGCCGATGTGTAAGCCACCCTGGCAAAACTCACAGCCATTGTCAGAATAAAAAGCACTTTCAGGTGCTTGGCTCCTGCAAAATTTTTGGCCCAAATGCATGCAATCAATCCATAGGAAAAGACATAAGCAAATACCCAGTAGCGGACTTGAAAAAGGAGCGTGTGCTTTGTTGAGATAGAATGCAAAACGGACATCATCAAATACACACCCAACACACCAATACAGAGGCGTACCCATCCTTCATTCTTTAGTCGCCAAGTAGCAAGAACCGCCAACAAAATGGCAGGGATCGCAGGTAGTATTTGCAGGGCAGCAGCATTGTTGCCATGCAGGAAATTGACAGGCTGCCCAAATGCCCCGGCAAAGGACGAAGTAGCGGCCACTACCACATTGAGCAGTGTTGTCGGAGTGGTAAGTTCAACCAGCGCAGGCCAGTCTTTCTGGTGTAGTACATAGATGTTTCGCAGGCTTTCCCACCCTTCCAGGGGAATCAACCAAACGAAAACGGGTAAGGCAAATCCAATCAGGGCAAGGCTTAGATTCTTGAACTGGTTGCGTCCAACAACGGCCCGCCAGATATATATTGCCTCAGGAAGGATGACAAAGGCTCCGAAATACTGGTTCAGAAACAGAACACTCCACACGGCGCCAAGAATGAAGAGTTTCAGCACACCTCGATTGGATTCTAATACCGTCAACGTTAGGTGGACAGAGATCAGAACCAGCAAGATTCCAAGTGAATAAAATCGTGTGTATTGAGCCAGCCCTATGATTACACCATTGAGGGCAAAGAGCGCCATAACCACGGTAGAGGGGCCGTGTCCAAGTTGTAGCCTTCGGAATAGTTGGTAAAGCAAAACAAGGCTTGCCAACATGAGCAGAGCCGAGAGGGAACGGGCCGCCACCGTGGAGGTTCCAAAGGCTTTTAGCCAACCGTGCAACAATATGAAATAAGGAATTCCCTGTCCATTATCATTCATTGCTGCAGCAACCACATTTCGCAAGTACGAACGTGCTGCGTATTGGCCGGAGCTAAATACAGCGCCTGGTATTGGTTCGGAAGTAAAAAGACCGAATTGAGCGTATTGGTCGGGTATGCCGCCAGTGCCCATTGCGATGTTGACACTGTAGCGCTCATCAAAATCCAGCGGTTTGTCACCTATCCGATAGAAATAGCAGAATGCACAAAGAACTAGAACTGCACATGTCACCATTCGTTGCCCCCAAAATCCTGCTTTGAACATAACTGATTCGTGATGGATCGTCTGCACGGGTAAGGTATGCAAAGAAGTAGCAGCGGCAATTAAAAGGCTTATGTCAAGAGTAGAACTTAGCGCGTGAGGCAATGTCAATTCAAGGGATCAAGCCATCCAGCATTCCCTTTTCGACTGTAAACAAAAAGAGAGGCTGCAGCTCTTTTGGAACTACAGCCTCTGCCAAAACCGGCCAACCAAGTAATCTTTACGACACTTTACTGACCTCACCAACGCAATACCAACAACCTTGTCACCACAAGTATCGGCGCCGTCCAAACGCCAGTTACAAGGTTGGGTACTGTCTATTACTCAATAATCATGTAGTTGTAAACTGGATCCGTGGGAGAAAGACCCGGCAACGGAGCACGGAAGTACAAATCAAAGCCCGTAGTAGAGGAGGCTACATAGGTGTTGTAGTAGGCCGCAATTAAATTGGCGGGAGTCACCACCACAATCGGATTGTTGGTGCACGAATAAACGAAGGCAACGTGGATGTTCGTGAATCCGTTTGTATTGTTAGCGCCGCTGCAGATAATCTGTCCACGCACGTCAGTAGCACCGGTAGCAAGTGATACACCGGTGATGCCATAGCTCTGGCTAACGCCAATGGTAACGGTCGGAGTAATATCCTGACGGTTACGGATGTGGCCGTTTCTGAAGTCAATACGTTGGCTTGGATCCGTAACGTTCACACCAAGGAATACGGATTGAGTGCGTGCTGGAGTAGTTACGCTTGATGCAGTTGGGTCGGTAGCACCAACAACGATTGCATTGTTCGTGGTAACCTTAGATTGTGAACCAATGGCGCCAGACCAATTAAGGCCGGGTGTGGTTCCATCCGCATTAGTACCAAGATAAGTGTTATTGTTTCCGGTGATATTCAACATCCCTGTATTGATACCAAGGGTGGTGTTGAAGGAACCGCTTACATTAAAGCGCATTGCAGCTGAACCGATTGCTGTATTGCCGGAGCCCAGTGTGTTTCCAAACAAGGTTCCAAGGCCCATCGCAACGTTCAACTTACCACCGTTGTTATTATACAATGCATAAGCACCTACTGCAGTAGCACCGCTATCAACGATATTCAAATGAAGTGCTTCATAACCCACTGCAGTATTGAAACTACCAATGGTATTATGATTCAGGGAGTAGGCACCGGTACCGGTGTTGTTCAGGCCGGTCGTATTCACTTGAAGTGCACCAAAACCAAATGCTGCATTGCTATCGCCTGTAGTGTTGGCACCCAAGGCATCATAGCCAAATGCGGAGTTACGACCGCCAGTGGTGTTCACGTTGAGTGCAAAACCACCCATAGCAGTATTGTATTCGCCATGTCCGGTACCTACATTAGGTGTATTCAGGCTCAGCGCTTGGTATCCTAAAGACGTGTTACCGCCCATACCGTTCGTTTCGATACGACCAGACTTGGTATTCTGCACACGGAAATTCATCGGAACAGCGTCTGTGGTGCCGAGAAAATTAGTTCCGTCAACGGTGCCTGCGTTGCCAAGCAACAACCAACTAAGGCCACTGCCGCCCAAAGATGCATTTTCAGATATCCAGTTG
>JAMIQN010000058.1:0-9217 GCA_035914595.1 Chitinophagaceae bacterium
GTTTTGCAAAGAAAAAATCTTTGCCATGCTTCCTGTTTCGAATTCTGAAAAAAGAGAAGGAGTCATCTTCTGACCCCTCCGCCCCGCGTTTGAAGGTACGTGCTGCCTGCCCAAAATGAGCACTCAGCTATGCTTGAGATGACATGGCAAAGGAGGCATGCAACTGCCAATACTGACCATCATGCTGAAACAGGGAAACGCCCTCCGCCCGAAACGATGCCTTGAAAACTGCTTGTTCATAGGCCTGCTTGATTTCTTCAAAACGCCCGTATGGAATATCGCGGTAACCAATAGTGAAATGAGGCTGAAAGGGCCGCTCATCATCGAAGGCAATGTGCCAATCCTGTTCTGCTTTTCGCCCAATTTCCCGATGCAGTTGTTCCAGCTTTTCCTCAGGTATCACGCGGATGAACACAATAGGGCTTCGTTTCGTTTTGAAGAAGCCGAAGCCATCCAGTTGCAGTTCGAAGGAGGTATGCTCCGCAATCCGGCTTTGCCACACCGGCAAAACCGCATCCACCTCCGCAACAGCAGCCAGGAAAGGAGGCAGCAAAGTCAGATGAACAGGGGGACGAAGCGCCTTCACACTTCCAAAACGTAATGAAAAGGCACGTCGTTCGGAATCAATTTTTTCAACCAAATCGGCGGGCGGAACGATAGCCCAAAAGAATAAAGCACGGGGCATGTCGTTCAGCGAAAGCCGTCGTTGATGGCTTGCAGGGCCTTGCTGCCGGGGCATAGCTCACGTTCTCCAAGGGTGTTGAGCGGACGGTCTGTAGTGCCCAGAATATGATGCAATTCCTGCGTGTCCTCTTCGATGTAGAGCAGGCCGGTGAGCAATTCGCCACGCTTTTCAGCCTGCTTCATGGCATGAATGGCAGAGAGGCGGTCGTGCGGATTCCAGTCGTTTTCCAATTTGTGCAGCGCAATGACAGAGCCATCGTGCAGGGCGATTTCTTCGGTAGTGCCGGCTTCATAAGAAGCACTGATTTCCTCCATTTCAGGAACGAAATCCACGGTGCCGGTGGCCGCCACATGCTCGCGAACATGGTCATAGCTCTTGGTGGAACCGACATTGTTGTTGAACGTCACGCAGGGTGAAACCACATTGATCAGCGCAAAGCCCGGATGGCGAATGGCGGCTTTCAGTAAGGGCACTAATTGCGCTTTATCACCGGAGAAACTCTGAGCTACGAAAGAGGCACCAATCTCAATGGCAATACCGGCCAGGTCCATCGGCTGATAGGGATTTACCGAGCCGGCTTTGCTCTTCGATCCCACGTCTGCCGTGGCACTGTCCTGGCCTTTGGTAAGGCCATAGCAGCCGTTGTTCATCACGATGTACACCATGTTGAGATTGCGGCGGATGACATGCGCAAACTGTCCCATGCCGATGGAGGCGGAGTCGCCATCGCCGGAGATGCCGATATAGAGCAAATCGCGGTTGGCAAGGTTGGCCCCTGTGGTGATGCTCGGCATCCGCCCGTGCACGGAATTGAAACCATGCGAGTTAGCCAGGAAGTAGGACGGCGTCTTCGACGAGCAGCCTATGCCCGACAGCTTCGCCACCTTGTGTGGCTCTATCGCCAGCTCATAGCAGGCCTGAACGATGGCCGCCGAAATACTGTCGTGGCCACAGCCGGCGCAGAGTGTGGAGAGGCTGCCTTCATAGTCGGCTATGGTATAGCCAATCCCATTTTTCTTCAGGTCCGGATGGCGGAATTTGGGACGGATGAAAGTCATGGCGCGAGCAGATTAGAGTGAAACGAGAATGAGCTTTTTGATGCTGCAACAGAGATGAAAAACGGCAAAGCCAGAGTCAGATTTGCTTCACAGGTTGTGCCTGTTCCATTTTTCTCAGGATAAGGTCGGCGGTGATGGGCATACCATCGTAATTGAGGATGGGAATGAGCTTTTCTGGTGCCGCATTGAGTTCAATCATCAGCAGGCTGCGCATTTGTGCATCGCGGTTTTGCTCTACTACGTAAATGCGTTCATGGCCGGCGATGAAAGCTTCCACTTCCTGATTGAAAGGGATGGATTTGAGCCGCATGGCATCAAGGTTTCTGCCTTGGGCGGCAAGCATGTCGAGGGCTTCTTCCACGGCGTAAATGCTGGTACCATAGAACAGGATGCCTTCCTTCGAAGGAGCCTTCGCGGGATAATGGTGCGGCGTGGGGACGAGGCTCTTTGCGGTCTCCCATTTGCGCAAGAGGCGATCCACATTGCGCTGATAAGCAGCTCCATCTTCGGTGTAGTTCGCATACTCATCCCGCGATGTGCCCCGCGTGAAAAACGAGCCTTTGCCGGGGTGCGTGGCCGGATAGGTCCGGTAAGGGATGCCATCATGATCCACATCGAGATAGCGGCCAAATTTTTCAACCTTTTCCAGCATTTCTGCCGTCAGCACTTTCCCACGCTGATACTTCCGATTCTCATCCCAATGAAAAGGTTCGGAGATATGGTCATTCATGCCCAAATCGAGGTCGGTGAGCATGATCACAGGCGTTTGCAATTGCTCGGCAAGATCCAGGGCGTCTGCCGTCATTGTGAAGCATTCGGCAGGTGTGGAGGGAATCAGCACGACCTGTTTCGTATCGCCATGCGAAGCATAAGCGGCTTCCATCACATCACTTTGCTGGGTGCGGGTGGGCATACCGGTAGAAGGTCCGGCACGTTGCACGTCTATCAGCACCGCAGGCACTTCCGCGAAATAGGCCAGCCCTAAAAATTCATTCATCAGGCTGACGCCTGGCCCGCTGGTGGCCGTGAAGGCGCGCGCTCCATTCCAGCAGGCACCAATCACCATCCCGATGGCTGCCAGCTCATCTTCTGCCTGCACGATGGCATAATTGCGTTTACCGTTTTCATCCTTCCGAAACTCGGCGGCATAGTGGGAAAAAGCTTCGACCACCGAAGTGGATGGCGTAATAGGGTACCAGGCAACTACGCTGGCCCCACCATAGACGGCACCAAGGCCGCAGGCGGTATTTCCATCCGCCAGGATGCGGTTGCCGATCAGGTCGCGGCGCTCCACCCGCATTGGCAGCGGATAAGAGAAATTAGCTTTCACGAAATCAATGCCGAGTTGCAGCGCTTTGATATTGGCGGGAATCAGCTTTTCCTTGCCTTCAAACTGCTCGGCCAGCAGGCCCTCCAACTCTTTGAATTCTATATCCAGCAGGGCACTCAGGGCACCTACATACACGATGTTTTTGAAGAGCTGCCGTTGCCGGGCATCTGTATAGTTCTGATTGCACATTTCCATCAGCGGGATGCCGAGAAAATGAATGTCTTCGCGAAACATTTCCGGTGCCAGCGGCTTCGTGCTGTCATAAAGAAAATAGCCTCCGGACTTCACGTTGGCCACATCCGCCTTCATGCTTTGGGGGTTCACACACACCATCAGGTCCACGCCTTCGCGTCGGCCCAGATAGCCTTTTTCGCTCACGCGCACTTCATACCAGGTGGGCAGTCCCTGAATGTTGGAAGGAAAGATGTTCTTGGGTGTTGCCGGCACGCCCATTCGAAAAATGGCTTTCGTAAAAAGGGCGTTGGCGGAGGCAGACCCGGTACCATTTACATTGGCAAAACGAACTACAAAATCATTGACAAGCGATTGGTCCATGAGGTAGGTGCATTCCTGCCAAGGTATCGGATTTAAGAATAGATGCAAAAGAGGGAAATACCCTTTGCGGCGGCCCAGGTAGCTCCGGCGGTTCCGGATTTCTCAGCAAAAAAATAAAGCCCCCGATGTGGGAGCTTTATGAATGGACGCCGGACGAAGGCCTTATTTCTTCGTTTGTTTTCCGCGCTTGGCGATGATGTCTTCCAATTGCTTGGCCAGTGCATTGGTCGGTTCGATCTCCTTGATGCGGGCAATGTTTTCCTTGAGCGCAGCATTATCGTCTTTGTTGTAGGCCACGAGCGCCATGTACTGATAGGCCCAGAGAAGGTCTGAAGGTTTGCGCTTGTAAGCCTCTGTTTCCGGGATGCTCAGCCATTTTTGGAAGAAGGGAACGGCTGCTCCGGTCTTGCCTTCATTGTCCACGGCGGCAGCCACACGGCCCTGCCAATAGCTGGCAGACGGCTGGTCGGGGAACTTATTGGCCATCACCTGAAAAGCAGTGGCGGCGGTGTCGTAGTTCTTGCCATAATAAGCATAGAGGCCCCAGTAGAAGTAGTCGGCAGCGGAGGCCTTGGTGGAATCTGCATCAATAGCCTTCTTGTAATACTCACCGGCCTTCTTGTAGCCTTCATCCGTGCTCATAGTCTTGTAGCTCTCGGCAATGTCGAGGTAGATCTGGCGCTTGTTGGATGAGGTGTCGGCTGCCAGGGCTTTAGCATAGTAGAAATCGGCACTGTCTGCCTTTTTCTGAGCACCCAGAATCTTGGCCATATACATGTAGTCCGAAGGCAGGATCTTGGAAGCGTCGGTTTGCTTTTGGAAGAAGATGTTCATGTTTTGAAGGGCATTGGTATAGTCCTTCGTTTCAAACTGACTGTAGCCAAGCACGCGGTACATGTAAGGTTTGCTGGCGCAACTGCCGATCACTTCCTGCATCTTGGCAATGGCTTTATCATAGTCCTTAGCCAGGAACAGGATGTTGGCATAGCGGATCTTGTCATCGCAGCTTTGGTCAGAGAGTTTCAGATACTCTTCAATGTTTTCCTTGGCCAGCTCATACTTGCCCACGTTGAAATACGCGTTAGCCAGGTCGTTGTAAGGAAGTGGGTTGGAAGGGTCGGCATTCTTGGCCTTCTCATAGTTGGTCAGGGCATCATTGTAGTTGCGGGCATCATACCACAGCTTCCCGATTCGGGAATAACCGAGCGAATTTTTGGGGTCCATCGCTACGGCCTTTTCATAATTATCCATCGCCTTGCCACCCCCACCATTTATGCGCAGGTAGGCATCGCCGAGGCCAATGCGCAGGGCAACATTATCCACGCCTTTCTTGACGGCCTCTTCATAATAGCCGATGGCCTGCATGGCATCGCCGCCGCCATAGTTGATGGCATCCGCAGCATATACCAGGGGCTCCCAGTTGCGCTTCTTTGCAGTGCCTGCAACGGCCGTTGCAATGGCCATCGCCTCGGTAGTATTCTTATTCTTAAAGGCTACGCGCGCCAAGCCTGCTTTGTTGGCAGCATCGTCCGGAAATTTTTCGAAGGCCTTTTTGGCATCATCCACCCGGTCTTCTCCCAGGTAGGCCAGACCCAGATAATAGTTTGCGAGGGCATTACCGGCAGCCAGAGGTTCCAAAGTTTTCTCGGCAGTCGTGTAGCGCTCGTAGTTCACCATCTTGATGCCCTCATCCAGGGACTGCGCGCCGGCACTGAAGGCAAGCATTGCAGCGGAAAAACAAAGGAGGGCTGCTTTTCGAAGATTCAATTGCATTGTTTGTCGTTACGGGAAATGGTTCAGGTAGAGTTGTAGTGGTTAAATAAGTTTTTTGTTGAAAAAATTAGTGGCCTTTGGGCATTTCGTAATTCAATTCAACCGGTCGGATGACGATGGATAGGCGAAGGGGAAAGAGGTGTGCATGAGCAAAAATGAGCTGGCCACGGTCGCGCGTGAGGAAGGTTGCAAACCCTGTGCCGAGGCCGTTGTGCGTTTCATTTTTAATGTAGTAGAGGTCGCGGGAAAGAGGGTAGCTGCGCAGGGCGATATAGGCCTGATACGGCTGCAGGTATTCGCGGGTACTATCGTTATAGATGGCGGCCACTTTCACGTTCGGGATGAAGGCCCCGGTATTGTTGGCATCGGTATCGCTGCTCACGTAGCTGAGGCCTACGAAGCCCATGCTTCCGGGATTCTGAGCAACGTAGCGCACCACCGAATCATTGCCATTGACGGCAAAAACATTTTTACCCAAAGGCTCGCCTTTCAGGATGGAATCCTGCATGTAGCGCAGCGTGGACGAGCCGTTGTTGTCGAACACCACATTGAAGTGCTTGTCGAATTTTCCGGTCAGGATGCCGCGTAGTTGGGCCACACCAAAGGCGGTGTCTTTGTCGCCGGGGTGCACGATGACGGCCACCGCATCGCGCGCAAGGGCCAATGACGTAGGCACGATCTGCTTGCTTTCACAATACTTTTTTTCTTCCGTGCTCAGGTCGCGGGTGACAAGGATGAGGCGCACTTTGCCGGCCAGGTAATCTTTAATGCATTCGGCTTCGCTCTTGTAGTGTACGTTGATGTGTGCGTCCGGGTGGCTGCTGTCGAACACGTAGAGCTGTTGCTCAATTACCGGCTTAAAAGTTTCATCCACAGCAATATCAATGGTGCCGCTGATGGGGGTGTCGGTCGGTGCGTTCGGATTGCCTCCACAAGCCAGCATGCTCAGGCTCAGTACCGTGATAAAGACTGCACAGAAAAGGGGACGCATGGGCGGCAATTTTACGGGAGTGGGTGAAAAGGGGAGGTTAAATCAGGTGCTGCTCAGCGGGGCTACTCGTCATTGTCGTTCTTGCGCAGCTCGGCAAAGCCTCTCCAGATCCGAAACAATCCATAGGCCACCAGGATGCCGGCCAGCACATAGGCACTGGTGTGGGAGAGTTCTATGGTTCCAAAACTGCGGAAATGGATGACCGCATAGGCGAGGGCCATTAGCAGGAGGCCCATCACGATATGACGCCCGGCCTGGAAGCGGCGCCATACTTGGTTTCTGTTTTGGTGGGAGGTTGGCATAAGCTTGCGACTGCGAAAGGGCTGCAAACTTAGGAAAGGGAAGCGGGGCGGCTTGCGTATTTAGTGTTTCTTGATCAGATAGACGCAGGTGGGTACCGGCCTATGGCAAACTATACATAACAGGAATTTTGCTCTGCAAATTGCTGGTGGGATGGGCTGTAGCTGAATTGCCGGATGATAGAATGTTATGTGTTGGTGGCTTGGGCGGGTGGTAGAGTTGTGTATATTTGGGAGTTGGTAGCAACCTTAAAACAACAACATAATTATGAGATTATCATTTGGATTTTTTACATTACTCTTCCTCGCATCCTGTGGCACTACCACAACGCCGAAAGAACAAAAGCCTGAACTTAAAGTTGAGAAATTTGTCAATGAATTTATTGAAAAGCACCCTGACTGGAATAAAAACGACATAATTCAAAGAAACACAAATGATACATTCAGGACGGAAGTTTCGGTTTTGTTACAAAACAATCTACTTGACGACTTTCCATTAGAACTTGATGAAATAAATGAGTATCAAAAAGGAAAATACGCAGCAAAATTTAGTAGCTTTTACACAAAGAATGTTAATTATAATTCGGTTTTATACAATATGAACTTTGACATTATCGGACTTGTAAATGACAGTCTGGTGCAAAAACTTGAGCAGGACAAGAAGTATCTTGTAAAAGGAAAGTTCAAAAGATTTTTAAAGGGAGACTTTACGAACTACATTAATGGAATGGTCTACACCCCTCAAGTTGGTTTGACAAGCGATGCCATTACTAAAAACTTAGAAACCAATTTAGGGATTTTATTATTTGAAGTTTACGAAGTTAAAGAAACGTCTTCTCTTTGAAATTAAACAAGGCTGCTAGCAACAAGCGGTTTTGCAATAGTGCGGCTGGCAGTCATAGTCTCAACATCAGTAATTCTATTTAATTAACTTTAGTGCAAAACTCAACTGACGGTTCGCTATTGCCGCACCATATCGCAAAGCCGTCGGACGTTATGCCTCATTGTAAAAAGATAGACAACTATAAATGAAATTCGGTAAGACAATAAAAATATTCCTCATTGACGGAGAACCAAACGGACGAATGAGTTGCGAACTTTCTAACTGGTCTGGAAAGGCTTATAAGATACCCCGCATTAAAATTAAAGACTGTTCAGACCGTGAGGACCTTACAAGCACCGGAGTTTACTTACTTTTTGGGAAAGACGATTCCGGAAAAGATCAAGTGTATATTGGTGAAGCAGAATCAATCTTGAAAAGACTAAATCAACAATTGACTCAAAAGGACTTCTGGAACGAAGCAATTGTTTTCATAAGTAAAGACGAAAACCTGAACAAAGCTCACATCAAATATTTAGAAAATAGACTGCACGACATAGCAAAGTCTGCAAATCGTTACACGGTTGACAATTCAATTATTCCGACTCAATCCTCAATTTCTGAATCTGATAGAGCCGAAATGGAAGAATTTATTGAATATATTAAAATGCTGGTAAATACTCTCGGACATAAAGTTTTTGACGAAAAGAGAGAGTTCAAGCCAAAACAAAAACAAGAATCATTTTTCATTAAGGCGGCACGTGGCGCAGACGGACAAGGTGAGCCGACATCTGACGGATTTGTAGTTTTCAAAAACTCTAAAGCAGCAGCGACAATTGTAAATTCAATGACTCCAAACTTTATCACATACAGACAAAAACTAATTGACGAAGGAGTGCTTGTAGATAAAGGGGAATACTTTGAATTTTCAGACGACTACATTTTTAGTAGTCCATCGACAGCAGCAGTTATGGTAATGGGACGCAATGCAAACGGACTGACAGAATGGAAAAATAAAGACGGTAAAACATTGAAAGAATTTGAAGCAAGTGATAAAACAACGAAGGCATAACACGGGTAACTGTTGCACAACTCCTCCCCAACCCAAAGACTTACTCAGAAGAGGCCCCATAAAAGCTAAAATAGCCCCAATATCAGGAGCTGTTTTATTATGCGCCGGTGTCGATGCCCCCAAAAGTTGGGCAGCCCTTACATACTGTTCCACAACTACGGTAGGTTTTCTTTTCATAACCTTTGCTGTCACGGTGCTGCTTTTTCATCGGCAGGATGGCTGTTATCCGCACTGCGCTAAAGGTCATTGCTACATTCCCAATAGAAATCCTCACAGGCTACTCAGTTCTCAAACTTAGCTGATAAAACAATTGCAGGCTGTGTCCCTGCATCAGCGAACAGGCTTCTTACCCTACTGACTAACAAGCTATTCAACGCTCATCTTGGGAGGTCAGTGCTCTTTTGTAAGTTTAAGTTGTGCAGTAGGGACAGCACCTTGCCAAAAGCGGGGCGGAAGTGGTTGCAGAAACTTTTCGGCTCCGAATAAAATTTTGTAGTAATTTGACGGGTTGGATTGGTTTTGTGCAACCGAGATAACAGATACTAATCAACAAACATCTAAAAGTATGGACAATATATCTACACCTAAGCATTTTGTATTTGTGCCAGGTTCATTTCACGCTTCGTGGTGCTGG
>JAMIQN010000059.1:0-5341 GCA_035914595.1 Chitinophagaceae bacterium
GTAGCAGGTGTCCAGACCGATGAAGTCGGCAAGCTGCAGGGGGCCCATGGGGTGAGCCATACCGAGGCGCATAATTGTGTCAATTTCTTCCACACCGGCCACGCCTTCCTGCAGAGCCAGAATAGCTTCGTTGATCATCGGCAGCAGGATGCGGTTGGAGATGAACCCGGGATAGTCTTGCACCACACAAGGCACCTTGCCCAGGAACTTGGACAGATTGACGATGATTTCGGTAACCTTTTCATCCGTGGCGTAGCCATTGATGATTTCGACCAGCTTCATCACCGGAACCGGATTCATGAAGTGCATGCCGATCACCTGCGCGGGCCGCTTGGTATGAGATGCAATGCGGGTCAGAGAAATGGAAGAGGTGTTGGAAGCCAGGATGCAATTTTCAGGGGCCAGCATGTCCAACTCCTGAAAGATTTTGACTTTGAGGTCAATGTTTTCAGTAGCAGCTTCTACAACGAGGTCTGCTTCTTTCACCGCCTGCGCCATATCAGTATAGGTGCTGATGCGCGCCAGGGCAGCCGTCTTGTCCGCTTCGGTGAGGGAATTCTTTGCGATCTGACGATCCATGTTCTTGCCGATCGTCTTCAGAGCCTTGTCCAGTGCGTCCTGCTTGATGTCCATCAGGCGGACGGAAAATCCATGTTGTGCAAATACGTGGCAAATCCCATTGCCCATTGTACCGGAACCAATGATGGTAACCGTCTTGATTTGTTGGAGCATTTGTTGCGTTTTGTCGTCGCAGCCGGCGGCTTTCACCTCCGAAGCGACCATAGGTTCTTTGATCATTCTTGTTTTTAAAATGTTTTTGGAGTTACACGGGCAATGTACAGAATTCGATTTGAAGCAATTGGTTAAGCGGCACACCTCTGGAAACCGTGTGGATAGCTGCTTTCAATGCTCTATCACTCATAATCCGCCACGCTTGCGCACCTTCGCGCCGCAATGATTGAGTCTTCACCGCAGCCTCGCATTCATACGGTCATCTTCGATATGGATGGCCTCCTGCTCGACACGGAACCGCTCTGGGGTGTCTCGATGAACCGCGTTGCACACAAGCATGGTATTCCCATCACTCGCGAACGATTCAAGGAAACCACCGGCCTGCGCATCTATGAAGTGACTGAATACTGGGCCCGCCATTACCCCTGGCAGGGAAGCTCGGCACATGAAGTAGCCGATGAAATTCTGGATGACATCATCGCTCTTTCCAAAGAGAAGGCAACACTGATGCCGGGCGTATCGCAGCTTTTGGATTTGCTTGCCCAGCGAGGGATGAAAGCAGGCCTGGCTACCTCTTCGCCCGCAAGAATGATGCAAGCACTCGTGGATCATTTCGGGCTTACGCACCATTTTCAGTCGCTGGTGAGCGCCGATGAAGTAGCCGTAGGCAAACCGCACCCTGCCGTATTTCTGCGCTGTGCGGAAGCCCTGGGCAGTGCGCCGCACCAATGCCTCGTGCTGGAGGATTCCGTGAACGGAGCCATTGCCGGTAAGGCTGCCCGCATGACGGTACTGGCAGTGCCCGACGAACGGCATTGGGAAGACCCTCGTTTTTCCATCGCCGACTTCAGGCTGCCATCGTTGGCCTTGCTGGATGCGGCAATGCTGGCGCAGATTTGCGGATAGCTTTTTCGGGAAAACACAGCCTTCGAATTCTCATCCCATGGCCCATACCGCTCCAGAACATAAAGCCCTGCCCGCCGCATTGCTTCGCTCGCTGGAAGGTGTTCCGGGCTTTGACGAGGCGGCGTTCAGGCAGGCTCATGATACGGTAGCACCCACCAGCATTCGATTGCACCCTCAAAAGGGAGGAAGTCTTTTCAACGATGCGGAGCAGGTGCCCTGGCATCCGCTGGGGCGATATTTAGCGCAGCGTCCTCTGTTCACAGCCGACCCGCTTTTTCATGCCGGCGCCTACTACGTGCAGGAAGCCTCATCCATGCTCGTACACCATTTCTGGAAACATGCTTTTCCTGAAAAAAAGAATGGTCTTCGCGTGCTGGACCTGTGTGCCGCACCAGGTGGAAAGAGCACGCTACTGGCTTCTTTGCTGGATGAAGGTGACCTGCTGATTTGCAATGAAGCCATTCGCAGTCGTGCCGGCATTCTTCATGAAAACATGGTACGCTGGGGCTATACCAACACTTGGGTATGCAGTAATGACCCGCGCGACTTGGGAACGCTATCCGGCTACTTTGATGCGATGCTGGTGGACGCGCCCTGCAGTGGTTCCGGCCTTTTCAGGAAAGACCCCGCAGCACTGAACGAGTGGACGGAAGGCCTGGTGACGATGTGCGCTTCGCGCCAGCGCCGAATCCTGGCCGATGCCTGGCCCTGCCTGAAGGAAGGCGGGGTGTTGCTCTACGCCACCTGCTCTTTTTCTCCGGAAGAAGATGAACAGATGCTGGAATGGCTCTCGCAGAACTATGCCCTGAAAACGATTCGTCCGTCCATGCCGGCAGAGTGGGGCATTACCGAAGTGGAGTCGCAGGGGCTGGTGGGCTATCGTTGCTTCCCCGACAAGACAAGAGGCGAAGGATTTTTCATTGCAGCCATGCGCAAGCAAGAGGCATCCGGAAGCATAGCCTATCCGCGTTTCAGGCCCGCCAAACTGAAGCACGAGGCGGAGATGCAAAAGCTGCTGCGCCCCGGTGATTATGCTTTTGTGGAAAATGCACAGCACGAATGGTCAGCGATGTATGCCGGACACGAAGTGGATTTTCACTTACTGCGCGAAAGGCTTTATCTGCGCAGTTCGGGAGTTTTACTGGGTCAGGCCGGGCCAAAAGAATGGTTACCAAGCCATGAGCTGGCCCTCAGTCTGGACCGCTCGGAAGGCTTGCCTCAGTGGCAGGTGTCTCGGGAAGAAGCAATCCGTTTTTTGAGCAAAGAAGAACTGATGCCAACGCCCGGCCTGGGAAGAGGCTGGTGCCTCATTGTGTTTGAAGGGCGGGCATTAGGCTGGGTGAAAGTGCTCGGCAACCGGCTCAACAACTATCTGCCCAAGTCGTGGAGAATCCGCATGACACTCTCCGATGAAGACCGTTCAGGTGCCTGAATATCGGGCCATTGCCTTCGGAAAAAGTAGTTAGCTTAGCCGCTAATCGAATAAACAAGCCACGGTAACTACATGAACCGCGTACTGCTCGCGCTTTGCGTCTTCCCCTTACTGCTTTCTGCCTGCACAAAATCTGAGAGTACAACCTCTGTTGAAGAAGATTTGCGCAGTGGAACCTGGACCCGGACTTCGGGCAAGGTCAGCTATATGGACCCTGTCACTCGTAAAGAAGTGATCTATGATTACTGGGCAGATGAAACGGCCTGCCGCAAGGACAACTCACTCCATTTCGGGATGGACTTTACCGGCACCATTGACCACGGCAAAATTTTCTGCAGTTCTGTTGAAACCACCACCGATTTTCACTGGGAAGTGAGCAAGGACGGCGGCCATATCTCACTATACGGCGTGAAGGATTATTTCCCCGTCAACGATTTGGATGCAGAAATCCTGACCCGAACACTTGGCTATCTCACCCTTCGTTATCAGGTGATTACTGCTGACCCGCTCCACAGCACATTCGATACACTGACCTACACCGACGTGTTGCGCCGCTGAGCACCATAAGCTATTTGCGAAAGGCCGCCGGCAATCATTCCGGCGGCCTTTTTTGTGAATATCAGCCCGATAGTCTCGTACGCGCTCAGCCTACATTTGCCCACCCAAAGCAGCCTTTTAAGCAGAAAACGATTCTTTTTTATGATAAACATTACGCTCCCCGATGGCTCCGTTCGGCAGTATGAATCCGGCATTACGGCGCTGGATGTGGCCAGGAGTATTTCCGAAGGACTGGCGCGCAAAGTGCTGGCCGCTGAAGTGAACGGCGAGGTATGGGACGCCACACGCGCCATCGAGCAGGATAGCAGTCTCCGGCTCCTGACCTGGGACGATTCGGGAGGCAAAAGCACCTTCTGGCATTCATCGGCACACCTCATGGCTGAGGCCCTTCAGAGCGTCTATCCTGATGTGAAGTTTGCCATCGGTCCTCCCATCGAGAACGGCTTTTACTACGACATAGACCTCGGCGACCAGAAGCTTAGCGAAGCCGACCTCGCCGGTATCGAAGCACGCATGAAGGAGCTTGCTAAAGGCAACAATGCCTACTTGCGCCGCAATGTGCCCAAGCAGGAAGCCATCGCATATTTCACCCAAAAGCAGGACCCCTACAAGCTGGAATTGATTGACGCCCTCGAAGACGGCCATATCACCTTCTACACTCAGGGTGGCTTCACCGACCTCTGCCGCGGGCCGCATATCCCCAACACGGGCTTCATCAAAGCCATCAAGCTGACCAGTATTGCGGGTGCCTATTGGCGTGGCGATGAGAAGAACAAAATGCTCACGCGCATCTACGGCATCACCTTCCCCAAACAGCAGGAGCTGGATGAATACCTCCGTCTGCTGGAAGAAGCCAAAAAGCGGGACCACCGCAAGCTGGGCCGCGAATTGGAGCTTTTTACCTTCTCTGAAAAAGTAGGATCCGGCCTGCCCATGTGGCTGCCCAAAGGGGCCATGCTGCGCGAACGCCTGCAACGTTTCCTCCAGCAAAAGCAGATGGAAATCGGCTACGTGCCCGTCGTAACGCCGCACATCGGCAGCAAACAACTCTATGTGACCAGCGGCCACTGGGAAAAGTATGGCAAGGATTCCTTCCGCCCCATTACAACGCCACAGGAAGGAGAAGAGTTTTTGCTCAAACCCATGAACTGCCCGCACCATTGCGAGATATACAAATCGGCACCGCGCTCCTACAAAGACCTGCCCCTGCGCCTCGCCGAGTTCGGTACGGTGTATCGCTATGAGCAAAGTGGCGAGCTGCACGGCCTGACCCGTGTACGCGGTTTCACGCAGGATGATGCCCACCTTTTCTGCCGCCCGGAGCAGGTGAAGGAGGAATTCAAGAAGGTGATTGACCTGGTCATTTTTGTACTCGATTCGCTCAGCTTTGGCGAGTTCACGGCGCAGATTTCTCTGCGTGACCAGGTGGACCGCAGCAAGTACATCGGCTCGGAAGAAAACTGGGAGATTGCCGAGCAGGCCATCATTGAAGCCGCTTCTGAAAAGGGTTTGAAGACCGTAACCGAGTATGGTGAAGCAGCTTTCTATGGTCCCAAGCTGGACTTCATGGTGAAGGACGCGCTGGGCCGGCGCTGGCAGTTGGGCACCATCCAGGTGGACTATAACCTGCCCGAGCGATTTGAGCTGGAGTATGTGGACGCCGACAATACCCGCAAGCGCCCCGTGATGATTCACCGCGCCCCCTTTGGCTCT
>JAMIQN010000060.1:0-15310 GCA_035914595.1 Chitinophagaceae bacterium
GCCTCTGGATTGTGTACACCGGCGTGTTTGCAGCGATTGGCTGTTTCGGACTCGCCCCCCTGTTGATGACCCACAGCGCCGCCAGCGTGGATGAATGGCTACGCAACATTCGCCGCCGGCAGCTTACTCTTTTTGTGTGCTGGCAATTGCTCCTCGCAGGCATCCTCGTGCTTTTCTTTTTGAAGCAAGATGCTTTTGCTGCCTGGGTGACGGCACCGCTGATGTTGGTGCAGGTGTGGGTTCTGCTTGGCGAGAACTACCTCATCATTCACGAACGATTTGGCATCGCACTCGCGGCCAGCATCGGCTATTCCATTTGCTTCGCCTTGGCGCATGTCGGCTTCCTGATGGGGCGCTACAATCTGACCACTTTGTTTCTGATCATTGCCCTGACAGGTGTGCTACGCGGCCTCATTCTGAGTATCGCAGCAAGGCAGCAATATCAACAGGCAAGGCAGCAGTTGTGTGAGGGTGTCCCCATGCCGGTGGCAATCCGCAAACAATGGATGCAGTTAGGCATCTACGACATTTCACAGATGCTCTACCGATGGATAGACAAGCTGGTACTGTCGGCCATCATCGCGCCTGCTCTGTTTGCCGTGTATCTAAACGGAACGCTGGAAGTGCCCTTTGTCGGAGCTATGCTAGGCGCTGTTGGAAGTGGTCTTTTACAGCAAATGGCGCGTGGCGAGAAGACGACCGCAGCACGCATCGAAATGCTTCAGTTCGCAGGTAGCGGCCTGGCCCGAATCATCTTCCCGCTCTTCTTTTTTCTCTTCTTTTTTCGGGAAGAATTTGTCGTTTTTGTGTTCAGTGAAAAGTATCAGGCATCGGCACCTCTGTTTGCCATTTCCATTTGCACACTGTTGCTGCGCACCTACGACTACACCGCCCTGTTGCAACATTTGAATCAGGTAAAACTGATCAACTATGGCGCACTCCTGGACCTGGCACTAAGCCTTCTGATGGCAGTTCCGCTTTATCTGCTCATGGGCTTGAAAGGAGTTGTTCTGGCCTTCACCATAAGCTCGTTTCTGCAGGCGTTTTTTTATCTGGCACATGCCGCACGCCTGACAGGCCAAGGGATGCATCGGCTGATTCCCTGGCGGCAATGGCTGTGGATGTTGGTGGTTTTTGGAACTTTTTTTTGGAGCCTGCATCGTCTGCTGACAAGACATTTTGCGCAACACGAGTCTTTATTTTTAGGCGCTGCCGCAGCAGCCGTGTTGATTCTGGCTGCATTGGGCATGTTCCTTTTCCGCAAGAAATCTTATGGCTAAGACCCAACCCTGGCGCAGGTTCCGAAGTGTAGAGAATACCGGATTCCCTTCCAGTTCGGGTGAAGAAGCGACCCGGTTGATGAGCCGCACAGGCCGGGCGAGGTTGCGCAAAACCGGGATGGCTTTCTGGAAGCGCTATTCCATTTATCACAGCCTGCTTCAAATGCCCCGCTGGAAATTTCTGACGGTGGTGTTTGCATTTTATACGATCGTCAATCTGCTTTTTGCAGCCACCTATTTCATTCTGGGCACTAAAAATCTCGCAGGGGCGCAAATCACTACGTCACACCTGAAGCAGTTTGAAGAAGCTTTCTTTTTCAGTGCGCAGTCGCTGACGACGGTAGGCTATGGCCGAGTAGCACCCATTAGCTTTTGGACCAACATGCTTGCCTCGTTCGAAGCTTTGGTGGGCATCCTTTCTTTCGCCGTTGTAACGGGTATTTTTTATGCACGTTTCTCGAGGCCGCGCGCCTTCATCGTTTTTAGTAAAAACATGCTGCTGGCGCCTTTTCGCAACGGGCGTGCCCTGATGTTTCGCATGGCTACTTACAAGAACAATTACCTCACCGATGTGGAAGCCACCACGCTGATCGCCATGCACGTTCCTGAAGGTGAGGGGCGCGTTACCAAGTTCTTTCCGCTTCGGCTGGACATCGCACGCATCAGCTCACTGGCACTCAACTGGACCCTGGTGCACCCCATTGATGACCAAAGCCCACTCTTCGGCATGACGGTGGAGCAAATCAAAGAACAACAACTGGAGGTTATCGTCAACATCAAAGCCTTTGATGATCATTTTTCCAATACGGTGCAGCAGCGCAGCTCTTACACCCACGAAGACCTGATTTGCGGAGCGCGCTTCCTGCCCATGTTCGCCCCGCCTAACCCCGGCGGCCCCTTTGAGCTGGCTTTGGATAAGATCAATGCTCATGAAATGGTCGCACTACCGCCGCCGGAAGTAGTGCAGGAATAGCCTATAACAAAGCCTCTGCAGGCAATAGGCTACCTTCGCTACATGTTAGCAACGACGCCACTTTCCGAGGCTACACGCCATTATTTAGAGCTTGAAGAGCAGTATGGAGCACATAATTATCACCCTCTGCCGGTCGTGCTGGAGCGTGGTAAAGGAGTCTTCGTGTGGGATGTGGACGGACGTCGCTATTTCGATTTCCTTTCCGGCTATTCAGCCATAAATCAGGGCCATTGCCATCCGCGCATCGTCGCTGCTTTGAAAGAACAGGCGGAGCGCCTCACACTCACCTCTCGCGCGTTCTACAACAATCTGCTTGGCGAGTTTGAACAGTACACAACCCGCCTGTTAGGCTACGACAAACTGCTGCCGATGAATGCAGGCGTGGAAGCCGTGGAAACCGCTCTGAAACTGGCGCGGCGCTGGGGCTATGACCGCAAGGGCATTCCCGAAAATCAGGCGAAGATTATCGTCTGCAACAACAATTTTCATGGCCGCACACTCAACGTCATTTCCTTCTCCAGCGACCCAACCGCTCGCAATGGATTTGGCCCTTACATGCCCGGCTATGTCAGCATTCCCTACAACGACCTCAAAGCACTGGAGGCCGCACTTGCTGATCAAAACGTAGCCGGATTTTTAGTGGAGCCCATTCAGGGGGAGGCCGGAGTCGTGGTGCCGGATGCAGGCTACCTGTCGAAGTCGGCAGCCATGTGCCAGCAGGCGAATGTGCTGTTCATTGCAGATGAAATTCAAACCGGCCTTTGCCGAACCGGCAAGATGCTGGCCTGCGACCATGAAAATGTCCGCCCGGATATATTAATTCTTGGCAAGGCACTTTCCGGTGGCGCTCTGCCCGTGAGTGCGGTGCTGGCAGATGATGAAGTGATGATGGTAATCCGCCCCGGCGAACATGGCTCTACCTACGGTGGCAATCCACTAGCCTGCAAAGTGGCCATGACAGCACTGCAGGTTTTGCAGGATGAAAACATGGCTGAAAATGCAGCCATTCAAGGCGAATATTTCAGGCAGCAACTTGCTGCCATTGACCACTCGCGCATCAAACTGGTTCGCGGGAAAGGCCTACTCAATGCTATCGTGATTGAACATCCGCATGAAGATGCCGCCTGGGAGCTTTGTTTGAAGATGCGCGACAATGGCCTGATTGCAAAGCCCACGCACGGCCATATCATTCGTCTGGCGCCGCCGCTGGTCATCACCCGCGCTGAAGTGGACGAAGCCTTAGACATCATTCGCAAGAGCCTTGAAGACTTTGCCTGATACCATCTCGAACCAACGAAACCAAAAGCCTGCGACAAAAGAACCCCATCGTCTGTCGCGGGCTTTTCTGTCCGACATCGTCATTGGCATGAGCGATGGGCTGACGGTTCCTTTTGCCTTGGCTGCGGGGCTAAGTGGTGCCGAGGTTTCCACCGGAATTATCATCACGGCAGGCCTGGCCGAGATTACAGCAGGCTCTATTGCGATGGGCCTGGGTGGCTACTTGGCGGGGCGCACCGAACAAGACAACTACGAGTCAGAGTTGCGACGCGAGGAGCACGAGGTGGACACCGTTCCGGAAACGGAAAAGCAGGAAGTGCGTGATGTGTTTGCAGAAATGGGGCTGAGCCGCGATGTGCAGGATCTGATTGCGGACGAGATGGCTCAGGACAAGAAGAAATGGGTGGATTTCATGATGAAGTTTGAGCTGGGCCTGAGCAAACCGAACCCGCGGCGGGCGCGACAAAGTGCCTTCAATATTGGCGGCTCCTACATCGTGGGTGGACTGGTGCCGCTATTGCCCTACTTCTTTACCGAGTCTGCCGAATCAGGACTGAAATGGAGTTGTGCAATCACAGTCGTATGCCTCTTTTGGTTCGGCTATTTCAAAGCAAAAGCTACGGGAATGCCGGCTTGGTCGGGCGCGTGTAAAGTGATGCTAATTGGAAGCGCAGCCGCTGCAGCAGCGTACTTCATTGCGCAGCTTTTTACTCGCTGAATTCAAAAATGGAGCAGCAGGATCAGCCATTCATCGTATCAAATGGAGGAAGAAGACCGCGTGTGTAATAATCCCCTAATTCGATAAATGCTGGAGCCCACTATCAATTTTGCGAAGCCGGTTGGGCTACTTCGGCCAAAAGAAAAGCCTCCCGGAATGGAAGGCTTTTCATCAATAGATACTGTCCGAAATCAATCCAGCTTGAACGATATCGGCAGGGTGTAGTACACAGGAACAGCGCGGCCCTGTTGGCGGCCCGGCTTCCAGTGGGGCATGCTTTTCACCACACGAATGGCCTCGGCATCCAGAGAGGCATAGCCGGCACTGCGCACCACCTTCACGTTGGAAATGCTACCGTCTTCACTCACGACGAACTCAATACCCACGCGGCCTTCTGCCCCACTTTCACGCGCATCTTCGGGATAACGAAGGTGATCGTGCAAGTACTTGCTGAGTGCATCCGGGCCTCCCGGGAACTCGGGCATCTGTTCTACAAAACGAACCGGTGCAGGAGGTCCTGAAGGCTGTTCCACCACACCATTTCCGGGTTTATCAATGAGGCCCGGGTCAATGCCGTTGGGGTCTCCGGCTTTGGTTTCAAGACCAACGGCCACCTTTTCGTCCGGCGGAGGCGTAGGCTTTTCATCTTCCTTCACCTCTTCGTCCTTCTTGATGACCGGCGGCGTAAACTTCACCGTTGGTTTCACGGGTGGAGGAGGAGCCGGTGGCGGTGGAGGTGGTGGTGGCTTGGTCTTGTCAATGGGTGGTGGCTCTGCCAACTGCACTTCTTTGATGGAGATAGCCATCTTCTCCTTCTTGTGCTTGAATAGTGTGTCGGCCACTACCTGGTAGGCCACGAGCATTACTGCCAATCCAATCAGGATGATGGTAGCATTGCGAACGCGCTTCGGGTAGTTACGACGAAGCTCGTAACCTCCATATTTCTTGTTGCGTCCGTCAAAGAGAATATCGAGGTAGTCGCTCTTGATGATTTTATTGATATCCATCGGTCAGTCGTTTGTCGTGAAGAGTTAATCAGGCAAGAGGACGTTTATTGAATGCCGTTTGCTTCCTGGGTCTTTTTGATGAAATCACGGTCCTGGTCGGTGATGTCCACCTTGGCGTACACTTTCACATCATCAATAGTCATTTCGTCAAACACGTCCACGAGGTCCTTGAATGTGGAGTTCGTATCCGGCTTGATTAGGACTGTTATCTGGTCACTCGGCATCAGGGTGCCTGCCTGCTTGAGTTGTTCGATTTCCTGCTTTTTCGCCACAATGACTTTGCGAAGGCCCACTGTACTCTTAGTGATGTTGATCGGGTCAAGTACGGGAGGCTTGGTGGGGTCATCGCCAATGCCAGCATAAGTGTAGATGCGATGGTCTTTGCTCAACAATACCGTGAGGGCCGTACTCCTTTTCACCTTGCTTTTCTGCTCCTCCGTCATGTTCTTATCCTTGTACGGCATGTTTATTTCCATCGTCTTTGGCTTTGCCAGAGTGGTGGTGTACATGAAGAAGGTGATGAGCAGGAAGCCGAGATCCACCATTGGGGTCAGGTCAATGCGGGTTGAGAGTTTCTTACCCTTTTTGACGCCTGGGCCTTTTTTATGCGAGCCACTACTCGAGGTATCTAATTCAGCCATCTTAGTAAGCTTTTGAGGGGTGGAAAGGTTTAATTTTTGAAATGGTCCGGTTGGGAGGACTATGTCAGATTAGCTCTGTTTTTGTGCGTCTTCGTAGGCTGCCGTGCCTGGGGGAATAGCTTCCAGATTTGTGATCAGGTTAAAGCGGAAAATCTTCATTCCTCCGAGTGTATTGATCACCTTGTCCACCGCGGGATATTTGGTGCCTACATCACCCTTGATCAGGATACGCAGGAAGGGGTTGTTGTTTCGTGCCACACGAATCCAGGTTGCCAGTTCATTGTCCGGTGCATCGGCGCTTGTGTCCACAGGGATACCCGGGCTTTGTTCATCCATCTGCTTTTGCAGGCGTGGGTCAGCAGCCAGGTATTGCTTCAGTTGTGAAAAGGGAACGCCAATAGCAGCACCTTTCTGGAACTGATACTTCTCTTCAGGCGTCAGGTTAAGATGCTTGTATTCGTCCATGTCATTGATGAGGCCAAGGCGCGCTTCGGCACCACCTCTTTCGCCGACGTTCTTCCGGTCAATCGAAAAGAAGACTCTCCCTTTATTGTCAATCGTGATCATCATGATGGACGTGTCCGGCACGGTGATCTGAGAAATGGATGAAGGTGTCACCACCATCACCGGGTCATTCTTCTTGAACTTGGTGGCAAGCATGAAGAAGGTAAGGAGCAAAAACGCCACATCACACATTGCCGTCATGTCAATGTTGGTGCTCTTTCGCGCCATTTTTACTTTAGGCATAGCTGGTTGTCCTTTGGGGGCTGTTCTGTAAAGACGCGGCGCTCATGATTTTCCATAAGCGCCGCGGTCAGAGAAATATTTCTTGCATTTCCCGGTCTTGGGAAGGCGGCTTCGCAGGGCTTATTTGTAATTAGCCGCGAAGCTTTGCGTCAGCGTGAATCCGCTTTCATCAATGCCGAAGGTGATGCCGTCAATGATGGTCGTATAGAAGTTGTAAGCAACGATGGCCACGAAGGAAGTAGAGATACCCAATGCCGTATTGATCAGAGCTTCCGAGATACCGAGGGCAAGCTGCGTAGCATCAGCGCCACCACCTGAGGCAGCCATAGATGCGAAGGCACGAATCATACCCATTACCGTCCCGAACAGACCCAGCAGCGTGGCACAGGAAGCAATCGTGGAGAGGAACACCAGATTCTTTTCCAGCATCGGCAGCTCAAGGGCAGTGGCTTCTTCAATTTCCTTTTGAATAGAAAGCACCTTCTGGTCTGTATCCATTTCTGAGTTGCTGATCATTTCCTTGTACTTCAGCAGGCCGCTGCGCATCACGTTGCCTACCGAGCCGCTCTGCTTGTCGCACTCTGCTATGGCTTTGTCAATATCCTTGTTTGCAAGATGATACTGCACCTTACGCACAAACTCGCCGGTCTGGCCTTTGCCACGAGCCTTGAAAATGGTCAACGCGCGCTCTACTACGAAGGCAAGCAGCGTGAGCAGGGTAGCCAGCAAAATCGGTACAACCCATCCGCCGGTGTACATCGTACCCAGTGCATTCTTCGGTGTATGTTTGGCCGCTCCGTCGGAGAAGTTGTTTGCATTTCCGAGCACGTAGGTGTACAGTATTACAGCCGCAATAATGCAGACGACTACTACTGCCAGGTTGATCAGAAAGTTATTCGTGTTCTTCGGCTTGCCGGCGCGGCTTCCACCTTGAGGAGTTGAAGAGCGTCCAGCGGTCGTTGTTGCGTCTGCCATAGGATTTTTGCTTTTGTAGGAAATGGATGTTTGAGTTTGTGATTTAAGATAGAATGCGCCTTGAAAATTTTCCTTTTTGGGCGGCGGCAAAGATAGAGGCCGCTACATCATTGCCAAACCACGGCTGTTAAAACTATGAGGCCTATTCCTAACTCGCAACCGATGGAAAAATTGCCTTTACCGCAAAGCACACTTTGTTGCATTTTCTGCGCCCTCGATGAGCACTCAGGTTTCTTTTTCACTGTGGCAGTAATGGTCTCGCTTCAAAAGGCTCTATCGGAGGTTGGATGCGCTTTATCCTAAAAGAATCTCGAGATCAGAATCCGGATCCCTACAACTCCAAGGGCTAAGGCCAGCGATTTGATAATGGCCTTTCCTTTGATCCGTCGCGATAAATAAGCGCCCAGTTGTGCCCCCGGAATGATGCCGATAGCCAGCCCGATGACCATATGAAAAACGTGCGGATCACTATAGACGCCGTCATGCCAATGCACCACTACACTCACCGTTGCCATGATGGCTAAAATGAAGTGCGACGTAGCCGTAGCGATATGCACCGGAAACCGCAGCCATTCTACCATCGCGGGCACGTGAATGATGCCGCCACCAATTCCCAACAAGGGTGAAAAATATCCGACGAAGACACTGAGCCAGGCCCCTTTCCGCACATCATATGCATAAGAATACTGCTCGCCCCATTTGTCGGTAAGATGTTGACTGACCCAGCCCTTGTGCTCTCCCTCTGGCCTGCTCACACTTTGCCTGCGGCCTCCTTTCAGAAAAAGAAACGTAGCCAACCCCAGCAGCAACACCCCAAAGAGTATATCAAAGACCTGGCGCGGAATAATCTTCGTAGTGTACACCCCCAAAATGGAACCGGGCACCGTGCAGATCGCAAACAGAATACCTGCCTTAAAATCCACGCGCTTCGAGCTTACATATGCTATTGAGCCCGAGATGGCATTACAGGCCACCACCGCAATGGAAATGGCTGTAATCTGCTCCGCACTCAGCTCAGGGTGCATCAGGATGAGCAGGGGCACGAGGATGAATCCGCCACCGGCACCAATCAGAGTGCCGAGGGTGCCGATTAAAAAGCCAATCAGGATCAGAATAAAAATGCTGGTCATGGAAACGAAAGAGAAAAACGCTGCAACGCTGCGGGTGCTTTGAGGCCGCCAAAAGTAAGCGTCTGCAGCAGCGGGCAAACCGCAGGCCTTGCCCGGGCATTGAATCGCTTCAGGTGCAGCCATGCCTTCCTCTACCTTTGCGCGCTATGAGTTTTAATCCCTGGCATGCGGTGAGCTATGGCGACCGGGTTCCTGAGTTTGTGAACGCCATTATCGAAATCCCGAAGGGGGGCCGCGCCAAGTATGAACTGGACAAACAAGTCGGCATGTTGCGCCTGGACCGTGTGCTGTATTCCTCTGTCTATTACCCCGCCAACTACGGCTTTATCCCGCGCACCTATTGCGATGATGGCGACCCCTTGGATATCCTCGTGCTCTCGCAAATCGAGATGCAACCGCTCACCCTTGTGGAAGCCAAAATTGTCGGTGTGATGCGCATGTTGGACCAGGGCGAAGCCGATGATAAACTCATTGCCGTTTGTGCCCACGATATGAGCGTGAATTACATCAATGACATCAACGAACTGCCTCCTCATTTCACCGCCGAACTGCGCCACTTTTTTGAAGAATACAAGCGCCTCGAAGAAAAGGTGGTCAAGATTGAAGAGTTTCAGGATGCCCGCCTTGCACGCAAAATCCTGGGGCACGCCATCAAGGATTACGAAGCCCTGATGCAGGCGCAAAACGGCACCGGCCAAAAAGGCTAATCGCCCCACCCCCTTTCAAGTTTTCTCCCACCCCCTTTCAAGTTTTCTTTTTTCAGCTCCGAACCGAGTTATCAGTCATGTCCCGCACCAAGATCCAAAGCATCTTATCCAACGAAAAAACCGGCTACACTACCACCGTCAAAGGGTGGGTTCGCTCCTTTCGCAACAATCAGTTTATTGCCCTCAACGATGGCTCTTGCATCGCCAACCTGCAGGTTGTGGTCGGGCTGGATTTGGACGAGAACCTGGTGCGCCGCATCACTCCGGGCGCGGCCATTTCTGCTACCGGCACCATCATCGAATCACTGGGGAAAGGCCAGCGCGTGGAGCTGAAAGCAGAGAAACTCGAAGTGCTGGGCGACTGCGATGGCGAACAGTTTCCGCTGCAACTCAAGAACCGTCCCAGCCTGGAATACCTGCGTGAAATCGCGCACCTGCGCTTCCGAACCAATACATTCAGTGCCGTCTTCCGTGTGCGCCATGCCCTGGCTTTTGCCATTCATCAGTTCTTCAACGAACGTGGATTTGTCTATCTCCACACGCCGGTGATCACCGCCAGCGATGCAGAAGGTGCGGGTGAAATGTTTCGCGTCACAACCCTTCCTTTTGACAGCACACCCCGCCTCAGCGATGGCTCTGTTGACTTCTCTGAAGACTTCTTCGGGCGCAGCACCAACCTTACGGTGAGCGGGCAGCTTGAAGCAGAATTGGGCGCCATGGCCCTCGGCGAAGTCTATACGTTCGGGCCTACGTTCCGCGCAGAAAATTCCAACACAGCCCGCCACCTTGCCGAGTTCTGGATGATAGAACCGGAGGTTGCCTTTGCGGATATTCATGACAATATGGACCTCGCGGAGGCCTTCGTCCGTTACCTGATTCGGTATGCGCTGGAGCATTGTAATGAAGACCTTCGCTTCCTCGCGCAGCGCCTCGCAGATGAGGAGAAAAGCAAACCGCAACAGGAGCGTAGCGCAATGGGCCTGATGGAAAAGCTGGCCTTCGTTGCCGACCATTCTTTCGAGCGCATCACCTACACGGAAGCCATTGACATCCTCCTGGCTTCGCCTGCTTACAAGAAGAAGAAATTCCAGTATGAGGTGAAATGGGGCATAGACCTGCAAAGCGAGCACGAACGCTATCTGGTGGAAAAGCATTTCGGGAAACCGGTCATCGTTCGCGATTATCCGAAAGAGATTAAGGCCTTCTACATGCGCCTCAACGATGACGATAAGACCGTTGCCGCTATGGACATCCTTGCACCGGGCATTGGTGAAATCGTGGGCGGCTCGCAGCGTGAAGAACGTCTGCAGGTGCTGGAATCTCGTATGGCAGAGATGCACGTTCCCGCTGATGAACTGTATTGGTATCTGGATACGCGCCGCTTTGGCACCGCTCCGCACGCCGGCTTCGGCCTTGGCTTTGAGCGCATGGTTCAGTTCGTGACGGGCATGGGCAATATCCGCGACGTCATCCCCTTCCCGCGCACCCCCAAGAGCGCCAATTTTTAGTCAGAAAAAAGGTCGAAAACTCAGGCAGGCTTGCGCATCACAAAGCGCAGGTTGCTGGTGAATTTCGTTTCGTCCTGAATCTCAAAACTCAGTCCCTTCTTCGCGGCAAAGGCCTTCATCCACTCCCGCGACAGGAAGTGAAGGGCATTCGTCGTTTTGTTGAAATGAAGGATGCGCGTAGAGAAAAGCTCCGTGAGGGCCGTTCCTTTCTGCCGCTCTTTCAGCTCCACTACCCCATCCCGAACGATGAGCAAGCCTCCCGGATTCAACCCAGCAACGCAGCGGTCTAAAAGTGCTTCCTGTTCCTCGGGCAGGAGGTAGTGCAGCACATCCGAAACGAGGATGACATCTGCTGCTTCCGGCACAAAACTTCTCAGGTCGGCGGCCACAAACTGAAGGGCTTCATCGCGCAGGTGAAGGGCTTGTGCTGTCGCAATTTTTTCTTCATCATAATCCACCCCTGTAATCCGACGGCCCGGCGCACTCCAATGCAGCAGGTAGTCGGCAAAGCCATAGCCACAGCCCAGATCGTAGCACACCGCCTCGCGAGGAATCAGTTGATGCAGGCTTTGATAATTGCCTTCCAGCTTCGTCTTGATGCGGCAATACCACTCCAACACAGGGCCTTTGTAGGTGAAGCAGCGAATGAGCTGTTCGCGGAAATAGGAAGGCTGTTCTTTCTGAATTTTTACCTCTCCCAGCCTGCTGCGAAACCATCTTCCCATCTGCTTGGCACGTTCGCTATAGCCCTTGCCAAAAGCAGCATTCTCCGGCGAAATCCGCTCATGGAAGTAGAGGTTGAGTTGCCCGTCTTTCAGCAGCCAGTCACCCTTGCTCATGGTGTAATGTGAACCATGCAACAAAATCGGAACGAGGTCCAATTGTAGCGACTCCGCAACGAAGAAGGCTCCTTTATGAAAGCGGCCAATCTTATCGCTGCGCGAGCGGGTCCCTTCGGGAAAAACGAAGATGCTGTAGCCCCGCTGCACCAGGTCGCGCAAAGGCGCCAGGCTTGCATCCGCACCATCGGCCACCGGGTAGTACTCGGCCATGCGCACTACCGCCCCAAACACCGGTGAACGATACACCCAACGATTGGTTAGCAAAACGATTTTGGGATGAAGCGATGTCGCCAACAGAATATCTAAGAAGGAAGCATGATTGGCGATATACACGGCAGGCTTCGAAAAGTCGGCCAGCCGGCGATCATAGACATGCTTCTGCACATTGCCCATGATGTAGAGCAGGCTCCAGTTGGCCCAACGGATACACCGATGCAATTGCAGCCGCCCCCACTCTTTGGCAAAGGGATTCAACTTCACCAGCACCAAAGCCAGCAAGCTGCCCACCACCGACATCACAATGAAGTACAGAAATGCAAAGCAACTCTTCGCCAGGCTCCAGGCCGTAAAAGGAAGCTGCCCTTTATCTGCCCGCCGCTGAATGAGCGCATTGAAAAGCGCCGGCTGCAAGATCTGCGACACGAGCAGCACACAGAGCATGCCTGTGATTGAAATAGCAGCAATGCCGCGCAATGCCGGATGTTTCGCCAGCAGCAGCGCACCCAGGCCAATGAGCACCGTAGCCACCGACACATACACTGCGGCACGCACGCCATCAGTATGGTCTCGTTTGTATTTGTACCGCTCGCGCAGGCCGTCCAGCGTGAAGATGCTGTAGTCATCCCCCAAGCCGAAAATCAGGGTGGAAATGATGATGTTGACGATGTTGAATTTGATACCCAGCATGGCCATCAGTCCCAATATCCAGACCCACGAAATAGCCATAGGCAGGAAGGAAATCAGCGCCAGCTCTATTCGTCCGTACACCAACAGCAGTGCAAAGAAGACGATGAGCGAAGAGTAGAGCGCGATGGACTGGAAATCGGAATTCAGCAGGCGCACCAAAGCGCTTGCACTTTGCTGGCGGTCGGTAGCGGTAAGGCCCTGCACATGGCTAAAATCGCGGAGCACCTCCGAACGGTAGGCAGCGGGCACTTTTAAGGCTATCAGCGCATGAGCATCCCCCGAATCACCCTCGGCAAACCCACCGGGGAACAGGCTTTTCAATGCGCTCAGCTCGCTGCTGTCGAAGGGGGGCACCGGCTCGCTCAACTTGCTTTCAAAAGCATCAAAGGCATCCGGTGCGAAGCCCTGTTCTGCACCTGCTTTTTGAATGGCACTCATCACCGCAGCCCGCTTTTCCGGCGTCCAGTAGGCGGCCCATCGGGCGGCGCGCGCCTGCTGTGTTTGGGAGGAAGGCACCAGCATCGTCGGGTCAGACGCAGCGCGGACGGCTCCACTTTTTTTCAAAGAATCAATCAACGGCTCTGCGGCCTCCAGGCCTTGCAGCGCTTCATCCTGCGTGCGGCCATTGGCAATGACAAACACCGACGAGAGGGCAAATGACGAAGCCTTATTTACTTCCTGTGCCGCCTGCTCTAACCGTGGCGAGAGGTAGTTGAGGTGCATCAGGTCGTCATCAAACTGGACGCGAAAGCTGAACCACACCATGAGCGGGGTCAGCAGAACAATACCCCAGAGCAGTGGTTTGCTTTTTGAAAGCTGAATACTTGCCAGGCGGTCGAAGATGGTCTTGCGCGGAGCCTTTGCCGGCACGGCACCCAGCGGAAAATGCGGTAGAAAAATGAGGGTACAAAGGGCTGCGCCAATGAGTGAAATAGCAGCAAAAAGGCCGAGGTCGCGCAGCAGGGGAAGCTGCACAAATCGCAGGGACAGGAACGCGGCAATCGTCGTGAAAGAGCCTACCGTTAAAGGCGTCTGCAGGTCGCGGATGGTAGCGCGCAGGTCGCCCGTCTGCCGCCGATGCGATAAGAAATGGATGGCATAGTCAATGGCGATGCCCATCACGATGGCTCCGGCCCCCAAGGCAATTACCGACATGCTGCCCTGCAGAAGATACATCGCTGCCAGCCCGAGGGTGGCACCGTATGCAACCGGCAACAACAACAATAGCGGCGTGCGCTTACGACGGAAATAATACAGGCTGAGGGCCATCAGCAGCAGAATGGTTACCGACAGCGTCACGATGGTGTCCGTGCGCATCTGGCTGGCATTGCCGGCAGCTACTGCAGCAGCCCCGAAATACACGACGTGGAGGGCCGGCTGGGCTTTCGCAAATGAATCTGTGTAGGTATTGAGCCGCGCCATGAAGCGGCTATTATCGCCCGTGGCCGAGGCATTGTAATGCGGCTTCACGAAGAAGCTGAGCTGCCTGCCATCCGCAGAAAAAATGTAACCGTCGTAAATCTCAAAACCGGGATCGTAGCGCAGCTCGGCAAGGCGGCTCCAGAGCTTGCGGGAAAGGCCCAGCGGGTCGGCAGACACCAATCTTTTATACACGATGCCGGCGGGCGACAACAGCACCTTCTTGTTTTATGCAAGGGTTTGGCGGATGCGCTCGGGCTGCGTCAGGCTATCCAGTGTTGCATAATCCGAGGCCTTTAAAAGAAGTGGGAGGCGCGTACTGAATATGCCGGCAAGCTGTTCTTCCACACCGGTGCCTGCCTGAAGGCGAATAGTGTCCACCCAGGGACCGCAGGCAGCTTTCAGTCCTTCGGCATAGGCATTTACCACGCTGATCAGGCTGTCGCGGCGGGTGGCGCTATCGCTGAATGATGCAAGAAAAATGAGCTGCCCACCGGCCTGCGTACGTGCCACCACGTTGTTCATCGCGCGTAGCTCCGGGCTTTGTGGCAACATGCTGCTGATGTCTTCACTTAGCCGCAGACGGCCGGCCAACACGCCTGCTATTGCGAAGCTGAGCACAAAGAGGAGCCAGGCCAGGCGCCTTCGCCGCAGAAAGAAATCGTAGATCGTTACAAACATGCGCTACGCCCTCTGGATAAAAATGGCCGGCTGCTGCCGATGTTCAATAAAGGAGTGCTACGTCGCATGGGGACAATCAGGTGATTGAGTCGCTTGCTATTCAAAATCGGGATAGAGCAGGTATTTTTTTCGAATCATTTTGAATGCACGCAGGCCCGGCTGCCAGGACTTCCGAAGGGTCTCCGCCGAAGGAAACTGCGCTGCATTTTGATTGATGCCCTTCCTGCCATAGAGCTTTTCAAAAAACGGGAAAGAGCTCCAGCGCTGCCTGGGCGGAAGGGCATTCATCATGTCCACAAACCACTCAATGTGAATGCCTTTCCCTGCCAATGCAACATCAGCAGGCGTGGCGATACGGCCATAGCAGATTTCGCCTTCATGCAGCGGATGGCTGGCCCCCTGCACCGGCGCGGGCTTAAAGCTGTCTGCAAAAATTCCTTTCAGTGCCGGGCTGCCCCATTGTTCAAAGGGCTTATCAGTGCCGCGCCCGACGGAGAT
>JAMIQN010000061.1:0-5468 GCA_035914595.1 Chitinophagaceae bacterium
AGCCGATAGTCTCCATCACCGTTCGGAAGGCGATGAACTTGTCAGCAAATTTTTTCAGCCCCTTATCGCGCATGGTGGCTGCATGGTGGCTGATGTATTCCCGATAATCCTCCATGGAGTCGGCAAAATATTGAACACAGAAGGTGGGCCCTTCGCTGTCGTCCTGCTCCATCAGGCGGCACAGCCGGTAGTCGGTAAAAAGGCCGGTGCGCTTCAGTTCGGGCATGTGTTCTTCTTTCATCCAGCGCAGCCATTCCGTCACAATCTCCGGCTGCACTTTCAGGGTTACGTTGTAGATGATCATAGCTACGGATGGTTTCACTGCAAGCTAAGCCGCTGGCCGAATAATCGGCTGCCTGTCGTTTGCAGCCCTACGGCGCGCGCAATACCTTACCACGCATTCCGCAGGGCTTCATCATGTTGCTTCCCATTCATCCTCTCAATCCACAGCCACGGGCCGTGGAGCAGGCCGCTGAAGTCCTGCGCCGTGGCGGTGTCATCATCTACCCTACCGACACGATTTATGGCCTGGGTTGCGACATCTTCAACACTGCGGCGATAGAGCGCATCTGCCGCATCAAGCATATCCAGCCCAAGGCCGCCAACTTCTCTTTTGTTTGCGAAAGCCTGAGTGCATTATCCAATTATGCACGCAGCGTGGACACACCCATCTTCCGCATGATTAAGGCTGCGCTGCCCGGCCCTTACACCTTTATTCTGGAAGCAAGCAAGGCAGTGCCTCGTGCTTTAAAAGTGAAGAAAGACACCGTAGGCATTCGCGTGCCTGACCACCGCATCACGCAGGAGTTGCTGCGCCAGTTGGGGCATCCTATCATGAGCCTTTCCCTGCCGATGCCGGATGAAGACGTGGCGCAATACACCGATCCGGAAGAGATTCATGAACACTTCGGCAAACTGGTGGATCTGGTGATTGACGGAGGCCCCGGCAGCAGCGAGCCCAGTACGGTAATTGATTGCACCACAGCACCTCCATCTTTGATTCGGGAAGGCGCGGGGGAATGGCAAAGCCTGCTGAATTGAGCAGGCTTTGATGTGTGGGAGTCATCCAACTTTCAATACTTCTTGCAATAGGGCCAATCGTTTAGTGTCTATCCAAGACCGCAGGCGACGGAGCCACAGACACAGCACCTGACACTATTGGTGCAGGAATCGCAGGGTAGATACGCGCTTCGAGCCGGGTTCGAAAATGCGGATATTGTAGATGCCGCTGGCTAAGGATGCCACGTGCAGCGTTGTAGTCGTGCCATCGGCTTTCCCTCGTGCCACCACGCTGCCGGCCATGCTCGTGACCACATACTCGTAGGCAGTGCCCAGTGCATTTTGTATTACTAATTCCGATTGGGCCGGATTGGGATAAAGCGAAAACTGGTCTGTAATGACCAAAGGGTTCTTCGGGTCGTCCACGCCGAGCTGGGTAATGATTGCGCCGGGCTATCTAAGCGTACGCTCAGATAGTAGATACTGTTGTGCAGTGAAATGACCGGGAACTTCACCAGCTTGGCATTGTATGCTGGTACAAACAAATTTTGACCTATAGACAATATGCTCTGCAACAGCAAGGCCAACAGGACGACGGATCTTTTCACGCTCATTGATTTAGTAGTTATGAACGCTCCTATGTCAATATTATTGGATAACATTCCGCCACAGCAGCATACTAATACTATATTCTCAGTGAAGTGTCTGTCCGGCAGAAACAACTTCCCATTCACCGCGCAGCATACCCAACACCACCACATCTTCCAGCGCACCGGCCACAGAGCGGTGGCTTTGCCGGATACAACCTTCGGTCAGAAAGCCCAGACGGCGCGCCAAAGCAAGGCTGCGCACATTACGCGCCAGGCAATGAATCTCGATCTTGTTCAAACCTAATTTCCGGAAGGCAAACTCTACAAAGCGGGCCGCACTGCGGGTCATCAGGCCCCGGCCTTCATCTTCCTTGGAAATCCAGTAACCGATCTGTGCACGCTGCTCGTTGCGATGCCAGTGGTGCAGGCCGATTCCGCCAATGAGGCGATGCTCTTGTGGCAGAAAAATGCCTAAAGCCATGGCCTCGCCAGCCTGCTGTTGCGCCAGCGACATCTGAATAAAATCCAGCGAATGCTCAACGGCCAAGGTATGATCCACCCAGTTCAAAAAGGGGCGCAGATGCTGCCGCGAACGGTCCACACAGCGAAACAATTCCGCTGCATCCTCGGGCTTGTAGCTGCGTAGCATCAGGTCGTCGTCAATGAGGATGGAAATCACAGCGCTGGGTGTTTACGGGCCTGCCCGTCCGTTGAAAAGATACGATGTGCCTGCTGCCGCCCCATTGCACATGAAGGGGGATGCAGAGAATAAAGGGAAGATGTCGGCGAAAAATTCTAATGGCGGAAATGCCGATTGCCGGTCATCACTAAAGCCATGTCATGCGCCTTGCAAAACTGAATGGAGTCTGCATCCCGAATAGATCCACCGGGTTCAATCACAGCACGAATACCGGCTTCGTGCGCGAGACGCACACAATCGTCAAAGGGGAAAAACGCATCGGAAGCCAGCACGGCAGCTTCGGTGCTAAAGCCCTGCTGGCGGGCCTTCTCCAGACTTTGGCGCAACGCATCAATGCGGCTGGTCTGGCCACAGCCCTTGCCAATCAGTTGTTGTCCGCGGACGAGGGCGATGGCATTACTCTTCAGGTGCTTACAAACGAGGTTGGCAAACTTCAGGTCAGCCGCTTCAGCCTCCGTGCAGGGGCGCGCGCCTTCCTCGCGCCATTCGGCAAAATTGCTCCGGTCTGCATCCTGCGTCAGGGTGCCATTGAGTACTCGCTTGAACTCGCGCTCCACACGCAAGGCCTGTTTTTGGCGAAGCAGAATCCGGTTCTTTTTGGAACAAAGCAACTGCAAGGCATCTTCATCAAAGGAAGGTGCTATGAGGATTTCAAAGAAGATTTCATGGATGCGTCTGGCAGCCTCCAGATGCACCCGCTGATTGGTGATCAACACACCTCCAAACGCACTTTCCCGGTCGCCGGCAAGGGCCGCATCCCAGGCATCTTCCAGCGTATCGCGCAGCGCAATGCCGCAGACATTGGTATGCTTGATGACCGCAAAGGCAGGCTGAGCGGCATCCCATTCGGCAATGAGCTGGCAGGCTGCATCTACATCCACGAGGTTGTTGAACGAAAGTTCCTTGCCATTGAGCTTTTCAAAAAGCGCTTCGATGTCACCATGGAAAGTAGCCGACTGGTGCGGGTTTTCACCGTAGCGAAGGGGCGTGCCTTCAGAGGAGGGAGGTGCTGTCTTTCCATTGAAATATTCGGAAATAGCCACATCATAGTGTGCGCATTCCGCGAAGGCGGCGGCGGCCAGCTTCCTGCGATCTGCGAGCTCCGTAGAAGGGCCCTGTGCCAGCATGCTAATCATTTCGGCATATTGGCCGCGGGAAGAAACGATGGCTACATCATTGAAATTTTTTGCGGCTGCACGAATAAGGGAAACGCCGCCGATGTCAATTTTCTCAATGATGGCCGGCTCTTCGCTGCCACTCTTCACCGTTTCTTCAAAAGGATAAAGGTCCACGACGACGAGGTCAAAGAGAGGGATGTCGTAGCCGGCGATGTCGGTCTCGTCGGGTTGGTAATTGCGGCGGGCCAGAATGCCGCCAAACACCTTTGGATGCAGTGTCTTCACGCGCCCACCCAGGATGGAAGGATAGCCGGTAACCGTTTCTACGGCCATGCAGGGGAGGCCCAGCTCTTCAATAAATTTTTGAGTACCGCCCGTAGAATAGAGCGTCACGCCCAACTCATGAAGGCGGCGTACCAGCGGTTCCAGACCGTCTTTGTAAAAAACAGAAATGAGGGCAGATTGGATAGTGCGTTGACCAGACATAATGAATGCAGCCGACGGATAATGCGCGTGGCTATTTTTTTGAAAAACGCCGCGAAGATAGGATAAGGCTTAGGCGGCTATTTCAAGACCCAGGCACCCTGCTGCGAGGCATCATGAAAAGCGATCCTGCGAAGGCTGCAGAGCGTTTGCCATTCACTTCTTCTCTTCCTGGAATGGCGTCCGGCCAGCACTACCTGCTTCGTTGAAAAATGGTGGAGCACCTGCGCTGCATGGAATCGTCCGGCGGCGCTGCCGAGGATGAGTACATCCACAGGGAAAGGCCTGTTGTGTGGGTTGAGTACACTATCGTTGAGGAAAATGGCAGAGTGGCCCGCAGCCATAAAATGCGTTGAGGCCACATCCGGCTGAGCGCGCCAGGCGTAAAATCCATTGAGGGCAGCGTTGACGACATAAGCATCTCTGTTGCCTGCGGGCAAAGCATGGCGCCGACCCCGGAGCAACACCACAGCAGGTTCTTTTCCGGCATTGAACACGATGAGTTGCTCCTGCCGCATCGCCCGAAACTGATGTGCATCCAACGACAAAAAAAGAAGCATGGCACAGCCCAAAGCCACCAGCGGAGCATGCCGCCATTGGCGCAGCCAGCCCGCACCCAAGGCCACAATCAGGGCATAGACCAGGCCCATTTCGACCAGTGAAATCTGAAGATGCTGGAGCGCTTCCACATTCAGGCTTTGCATCCATTCGACACAGGCATTGAAGACGCGAATCAGTAGGGAGACCACATCGCCCACAGCCTGTGCTGCTGCGGGCCACCAAGCCAGCGCGATGATAGCCAGCCCACCACTCAATGCGCAAAATCCGGCAAGCAGCATTGCCAGAATATTGGCAGGCAAAAAGACGAGCGGGAAGTTGTGGAAGTAATAAACCACCAAAGGTGCCGTGAGCAATTCTGCCGAGAAGGAAGCCGCCAATGCCTGCCACAACTTATGGGCAATCCAGTTTTTTCGTGGCCATTGCCAAAGACCAACAACCGGGGCATAGAAAATCATCATTCCCAGCACCGCACCGAAGGAAAGCTGGAAGCCTACCGAGAACATCCAGGCCGGCTGATAACTAAGCAGTGCAAAGGCAGCCGCCGACAGCGTATTGAGCGGACGAAATTCCTGCGCACTGAGGGCACTTGTAGCAAGAATGGTAAACATGAAAGCAGCCCGAAGTGCCGAGGGCGGGCCTCCTGCTATCAACACATAGAGCCAGACCAAACCCACACCCAGCAAGGCACGCAGCCAATGTCCCTTCCTGCCTTTTATCCAGAAAAGCATTGCAGCCACCAGCAGATACAGCACCGCCACATGCGAGCCGGAGATAGACACGATATGCACTACACCAGTCTGTGCGTAGGCCTGTCGCAATTCCGGGTCAAAGGAGCTTTCATCGCCCACCAACATGGCCTTGAGCAGACCCAGCGCAGCCTTATCCTGAACATAATTTTCCAACTGAGCACTGCTCCAGCTTTGCGCCTTTTGCAACCAGCTTCTGCTATCGCCACGTGCACGGCCCCACCATTGAATTTCATTGGCAGCAACGAACTGCTGCACCCGAATGCCGCGC
>JAMIQN010000062.1:0-1825 GCA_035914595.1 Chitinophagaceae bacterium
CCCATTTTTCAGGCAGGGAATATTCGACGAACACAAAAAGTTGCTTCGCTCAATGAGCTGAATGCGGAGCTGAACTATGCCCGTCAGGAACGAGCGATTTCAAGACAATATCGCAGCGCCTGGTCAGCGTATGAAAATGCGGTTGCAGCATATCGGCTCGAAACCGAGAACCTCGGATATGCACGCGAAAACTTGGACATACAGCAGGCTCGTTTTCGGGTGGGTGTAGCAACCAGCATTGAGCTTCGCGAAGCAGAAAACAGCTACACTGCAAGCCTGGCGCGCTATTACAATGCGGCCTACAACGCGAAGGTTGCCGAAACGCAGGTGCTCGAACTGGAGGCTACGCTGGGACAGTAAAGGCTTGGCGCTGCCGGTTACCTTCGCTGCCATGAACTCGCTCACCACTTCCCAGGCTCGCGAAAACATATTGCGCAAACTGCGTTCAGGCTTGGAGCGCGCCACGCTGCCCATGCCTTTTCCTGAGGCAGAAACATCCCCTCTCGAATCCGTGTTTGCAAAGCCGGAGCTTTCTCCCGAGGAGACCTTCGCTCACGAGTTCATCCGGCTGGGAGGAAAATTCATTTTCTGTTCCGATGAAGCCGAGCTCATCGCAAATCTGGTCACGCTTCAGGACCATGAAGGCTGGCGCCAGACGCTGTGTTCCGTTCCGAAACTGACCCGCTTTTTTCAGGAGAATAAGGTTGATTTCGTGCAGCCAGCAGACCTTTCGTTGAAAGAAGCTGATGCCTGCATCACCGACTGCGAAGCCCTTGTAGCACGAACCGGCTCCGTCTTGCTAAGCAGCCGTCAGGAGCAAGGACGAATTGCTTCCATCTTTTTTCCGGTACACATCGTGATAGCCTACGCGAGCCAGTTGGTGGCCGATTTGCCACAGGCTTTGGATCTCATGAAGCAGCGCTATGGCAGCAATCTTCCTTCAATGATCAACCTGAATACAGGCCCTTCTCGCACGGCAGACATCGAGAAGACTTTGGTGGTCGGCGTACATGGACCCAAAGAAGTGTATTGCTTTTTCGTCAACAACTGACCTCCTCCTCTGAAAAACCGGAGCGACTATTTCGCCTTGTGACAGCAGTCCATCGTGGGTGTCGTAGTGGCCTGCGTGGTGTACACCGCCACTTTCGGGCTGAGATAGGGAATGCCAAGATTGGCGCCGCGCAGCACAAACAGGCATCCGAAAAACAGCATGACGGCAGGCGTCCATTTGCGCAGTGAAATCGAGGCAATACGCAGCTTCCCACGCAAGAGTGTAATGGCAACCATCATAGGCGTGGTGCCCAGCCCAAAGGCATACATCACGCCGGCTGCCAATGCTGCATGGTCTGCACTTACTGCCGCGGCCAGCGCCATATACACCATGCCGCAGGGAAGCAATCCATTCAAAATGCCGGCCACCATCAGCCAGCCGGGAGGACGATTGACAAGTACTTTCCCGAGTCCCGAGGTAACAGCATTCGTCCAGGGCAGATGTACGCGCACGCCGCTTTGCGGCAGAAAATAGAGAACGCCAAGCAGCAACAGAAGTACACCTGCCCCCACTGAGAAATACTGCTGCCATTGCGGATGAAACAATTCTTTTAGTGAAAACAACAACAGGCCCAGGCAGGCATACGCCGAGAGTCTGCCGAAGTGATACATCGAAATGCCGGCCACACGCTTCCATCCGCGATATTGATGAAAGGGCATCATCCACACGATAGGGCCGCACATGCCGGCGCAATGCAGGCTACCGGCAAGCCCCATGACGAGGGCGCTGAGAAGAAGTGCGGTACTCATGGCGCTATAAAAAGGAGAGGCGTTT
>JAMIQN010000063.1:0-2709 GCA_035914595.1 Chitinophagaceae bacterium
TGCCGCGCTGGCGCTCTATCTCCATGAAGTCGCTCGTGGCGTGCTTCTTAATCTTATTGCTTTTAACGGCCCCCGCCACCTGGATGGCTCCACCAAAAAGCAGCAGCTTCTCGGTCAGGGTCGTCTTACCGGCGTCCGGGTGAGAGATGATGGCAAAGCTGCGGCGGCGGGCAATTTCTTGTTCGAACATGGTATTCTTTCCATTGCAGAAACGAGCAGGGCTTCGATTCAGCGAGCTGCCGGCCTACCCCTCTCTGCTACTAAAAAATTGGGCGCGAAGGTCGGTGAAAGGCGCAGCAAATCCGGCATTCCTTTTCCTCCGGCTGCTACTTCCTCTTTTTGAAATTCGATTTTCCGAACTGTTAGAAACTAAGAGAAAACGATGCGCCTCGATTTTGCATTTTGCAGGCTCAATCCTTTTCACCATGGCCAGCCGCTTGCAAGACGACCTCCTTCATGAATTCCGCGAGGAAAAAAAGATGATTCATGCGCAGATTGAAGCCTTTCAACCATTGGGTGTGTCGTTGCGAAAACCGGCGGCGCAAAGGCTTGCTTCCAAAAGTCTCATCCTGCTGGGCGAGCTAATCTGCTGGCTCATCTTCCTGGCTTCCGTCGTGGCCTGTCTCTTTCTAAATCGGCTCTATCCATTCACAGGACTCTTTGACCTTGGCTTGCGCAATGGCGCAGATGGCTTCACTATTCACGACGGGCAAATGCTTCGGCTTTGTGTGTATGGAGCCTTATTGCTTGCAGGATTTGGCTTTCTGCTTCTCGCCCGCAGCCTCGCTTTCATCCGAAAAAAGAACTCGATTCTTCACATGGCCGGTGCTCAGATTAAGACCCTCGTAGGCCAGCATCTGGAACGTAAGGCTGCCATTGATGCCATTGACCAGCGCCATTTTGGTGACATGCTTACACCGGTTCCCGGGCAGCCGGTTCACTCTTCAGACATCAACGCGATTCCCAATCCGGGTTTCGATGCCAACGAAGCAAATGAAGCTTCTTAAGCCCGCAGGTTTGCCTCCTTTTCTTTGAAATACGATACGACTTTATGCTGCTCTACGACAGAATTCAAAAGACGACAGATTTCCTGCGTGCCAACACGCATATCCAGCCGCGTGTAGGCATTATTCTGGGTTCCGGCCTCGGCGATCTTGCCAATGCCGTAGATGCCCCCGCTGCCATCCCCTATCATCAGATTCCAAATTTCCCGAAGAGCACAGTGAAGGGCCATGCGGGCAAGCTCATCTTCGGTAAGATCGGCCCGGTGCAGGTGGTGCTCATGTCGGGGCGCTTTCATTACTACGAAGGCTACAGCATGGATGAAGTGTGTTTTCCTGTGCGCGTGATGAAGGCGCTCGGCTGCACCACGCTAATTGTTTCCAATGCTGCCGGTGGGATGAACCCGGATTACCGCGTTGGTGATATTGTCCTCATTCGCGATCATATCAACCTGCAGCCGGAGCATCCCTTGCGTGGCACTAATGATGAACGCCTTGGCCCCCGATTTCCTGACATGAGTGAGCCCTACAGTCTGGAGCTGATCAAAGAAGCGGAAAGAATTGCTCGCGGCCTGCGCATTGAGGTAAAGGCCGGAGTGTATGCCGGCGTGCAGGGCCCCACCTTCGAGACGCGGGCAGAGTATGCCTGGCTGCGCAGCATGGGTGCCGATCTTGTAGGCATGAGCACGGTACCCGAAGTAATTGTGGCTGTGCATGGCGGTATGAAGGTGTTTGGTGCCAGCATCGTAACCGACATCGGCATACGGGAAGAGCTCAACGTCATCACACACGAGGAAGTGCTGGAGGCTGCCAATGCTGCGGCACCTCGCCTTTCCGCCCTGGTACAGGCTCTTGTTTCGGAATTATAGGGAGCAGCCCTCCTTTCCAAAAAAGCTTAAAACGACTGTGCTTAGCTCAGGCTTTGCAAAGCTTCATACACTGCAAACACATCTTCGTAAGTGTTGTAAAGCGGAGCAGGTGCCATCCGAATCACGTCCGGTTCGCGCCAGTCGGCCACAATGCCGCGCTTGCTGAGTGCTTCAAACACCTCACGACCGCGTTCATGAAAGAGCATAGAAAGTTGGGCGCCACGTTGCGAAGGGTCGGAAGGGGTGATGATGGTAAAAGGAAGCTGCTTCAACTCACGCATCAGAAACTCGAAGTAGGCAGTCAGCCGCAGGCTTTTTTCGCGAAGCGCTGCCATCCCTGCTTTATCGAAGATGTCCAGGGCGGCGCGGTGTGCTACCATATTGAAGACCGGCGCATTGCTCATTTGCCAGCCCGCAGCTCCCGGTTGGGGAAAGAATCCCTTCTTCATTTGAAACCGCGTGTCTTCGGCATTGCCCCACCAACCGGCCAGGCGAAATGTGTTGGGGTTATCGCCGTGATGGCTATGCACGAAAATGCCACCCACGCCACCGGGGCCGCTGTTCAGATACTTATAGGAGCACCAGCAGGCAAAATCCACATTCCAGTCGTGGAGCTGCAAAGGCACATTTCCTACGGCATGAGCGAGGTCAAAACCTGCATAGGCACCCACCCGATGTGCTGCTTCGCTGAGGCGTTTCATGTCGAAAAGCTGACCCGTGTAGTAGTTCACACCACCAAACAGAAGCAAGGCGAGTGAGGCACCGGCTTCATCAATTTTCTGAAGAATATCTTCTTCCCGCAAGGTATGCTCCCCCTCCCGTGGTGCCACTTCGATGAT
>JAMIQN010000064.1:0-3972 GCA_035914595.1 Chitinophagaceae bacterium
CCATTTGCCATGAGGGTTTTTGCGAGCTCTTCGGTGGTCTTGCGATTGAGCGTGTAGATGATGCCGCTCTTGCCTTTCATGCCCTGAATGAAACGAACCATGTGGCGCAGCACCTGCTGGTCATTTCCCTTCGGAACAATCTCATAGTAGAGATTCGGACGGTTGAAAGAATCAATGAAGATGTTGGGTGCCCGCAGCCCCAGATTCTTGACGATATCATCCTGCACTTTGGGCGTGGCAGTGGCAGTCAGCGCGATGATCGGCAGCTTGGGGTTGATCATGTCAATCATGGTGCGGAGTTTCCGGTATTCAGGGCGGAAATCATGGCCCCATTCGGAAATACAGTGGGCCTCATCCACGGCTATGAAAGAAATCTTAATGTCTGAAAAGAAGTCAATATTCTCCTGCTTGGTCAGTGTTTCGGGCGCCACATAAAGCATCTTGGTGGTACCGGAAGTGAGGTCGCCACGGACGATTTTCTGCTGTGCCTTACTGAGGGTGGAGTTGAGAAAATGCGCCACATTATCCTTGCTGCTGTACGAACGAATCAGGTCCACCTGATTTTTCATAAGGGCAATGAGCGGCGACACAATGATGGCCACGCCTTCACTCATCAGGGCCGGCAATTGGTAGCAGAGGCTTTTGCCGCCACCAGTCGGCATAATTACAAATGTGTCCTTGCCGTCCAGAACACTTTGAATGATTTCTTCTTGTTTTCCTTTGAAACTATCGAATCCGAAATGCTCCTGTAGGGCAGCAAGGAGGGGAGAACCGGCTCCTGATTTTTTCGTCTTCTTGCGGGTGGTAGCTCGTGTGGCTTCTTCCATGTTCACATATAAATTCAGGATTATTTACCGCCTCCTTTGAGGCACTAATTGCCTGATTTTTTTTAAGGTGCGCGAAATTACACCAACAAGATAAGCCTCACTTAGCAAAAATGTGAAGGAAATTTTAACACATATCCCCCAACTCAAACAAGTAGCTGCGTGCTTCCAAAGGCCCTGAAATCATTTTCAGAAAGGCTTCAAAAGCCTCGGGCTGCCGACGAAAATCAAAGCGGGAAGTGTCCACTTTAATGATGGGAATAGAAAGGCTGGTCAGATAACCCTGATACATGCTGCTGATGCGGTCCAGATAGCTGTCGCTGATTTGTTGTTCGTAGTCGCGTCCACGCTCGCGGATATGGGCCTGAAGGGTTGCTACGGGAGCATGCAGAAATACAAGCAGGTCCGGCTTTCGCAGGTGCAATTCCATCACCTCACTCAGGCGGAGGAATAGTTCATATTCGGCAGCCTCCAGATTGACACGCGCAAACAGCTTGCTTTTCGCAAATAGATAGTCGCTCACGATGGGCTGCGCAAAAAGTTCAGGGGTCGCGACAAAATCTTTCAATTGCCGATAGCGGTCCGCCAAAAAGGACAGCTCCAGCGGAAAGGCCCAACGTGACGGGTCTGCGTAGAACTTGGGCAGGAAGGCATTGTCTGCAAACTCTTCCAGCACCAGCCGGGCTTGCATCTTCTCCGCCAAAAGCTGGGCGAGGGTGGTTTTCCCCGCACCAATATTTCCTTCGATGACAATGTATTGGGCAGCAGATGAAGTGGACGGCACGAGCGGAATCAGTTCGGGAAGTGAAAGCGGGCCGGCTTACAGATGTAAAGGCCGGCCCGCAAGGTTAAGGCAAAGTCTGAGGCCAAAAAGGCTGCAATTGTGTTACAACCAATGCACCCGACCCGTGCCCACATCATAAAGGGCAGACGCGATGCCAATACTCCCTTCCTGTACCAATCCTGCAAGCACCTCGCTCTGTGCTTCAATCTGCGCTGCCGCCGACTGAATATTGTGCAGCGTTACGGCGTGCACGAATTCAGGATTGCTGCTGCCGTGCGCTCCTTCGACGGTTGTTCTGGCAGTTTCAATGGCAGGATTGACCAGCGAGAGGAGTTCCGTGAGATGCCCCATTTCCACACCGTTGCAAGCCCCGTTGATAGCGCCGCAGTGGGTGTGCCCCATGACCAGAATCAGGCTGGCGCCTGCAATCGCACAGGCATACTCGAGGGAGCCGAGGACCTGTGGTGTGATGACGTTTCCTGCAATTCGGATGGAGAATATATCGCCGAGGCCCTGATCAAATATCAGCTCGCAAGGAGTGCGTGAATCCATGCACGAAACGATAGCTGCAAAGGGCTTTTGGCTGCGACTTGTTTCTCGCACCTGTCCCAGCAGGTTGCGTTTGCGCATCATGCCGTTCACGAAGCGGAAGTTCCCTTCTTTCAAAGCTTGTATGGCCGTCTGTGGGGTGGCGACAGCCTTGTTCATTGTTGCTTGTTCCATAGCTTAGGTAAGGCTGAGTTGTTTGAGAAGTTTTTGATGATTACCGGCTGTTCTGCTGGGCACTTCACCGTTATCCAAAAGGGGCAGCATTGCCTCCCGTTCGCTCATGGTTTCAGGAAGCTTATATCGGTTTTTGAAGCCGATAAGTGCTACACGGATATTCGATTCGGGCGCCCGGCGCTCAATGAAATCAGCGATTACTGCCACCACATCGGCATCAATATGGCGTGAATCGCTGGCATCTATAATCAGCGTGGATGCCTGCGGAATGTGCCGGAGCGTTTGCACCAGAACGGCTTTGTTTAGAAACGAAACATCCTGCGCCAGGCGAATGCGAATCAGGTCGCCATTGGCATAAACGCTACGCTGGTAGAAGAAGGGTACCCGCAGGTTTTGGCGCAGCATGAAAAAGACTGATAACACCAACCCGATGCCCACTCCGGTAAGCAGGTCGAACGCTACAACACCCACCGCTGTTGCTATGAAAGGCAGGAAGCGAAGCAGGCCGCCCTTCCACATGTGATGAATCATTGCCGGGCGGCAAAGGCGGTAGCCCGTGAAGATGAGAATCGCTGAAAGGGCTGCCTTCGGTATATGGTTGAGCAAGGCCGGAATAGAAGCTGCGCACAACAGGAGCAACGTACCATGAATGATAGTAGCCCGTTTTGTTTCTGCACCTGCATTGATGTTGGCAGAAGAGCGCACAATGACCGAAGTGATGGGCAGCCCTCCAATGAAACCACTGAGCATGTTTCCGATGCCCTGCGCACGCAATTCTGCATTGCCGGAAGTGATGCGTCGTTTTTTGTCAAGGCTGTCGGTTGCTTCGATGCACAGTAGCGTTTCAATGCTGGCAACGACTGCGATAATCAAACCTGTTTTCCAAACGGCAGGATTCAAAAATCCATTCCAGTCGGGAAGGGAGAACTGGCTCAAAAAGGCAGCCGCACTTTCAGGCACTTCAAGTTGTACTAAATGCGCGGCAGATAGGGCCAGATGGCTTCCGGAAGCATTGCTCACTTCATTGATTAATGTACCCAGGACGACTACCAACAGGCCAGCCGGCACAAGAGCCAGCCTGCGAAGACGAGGGTGCGTCCAAAGGGCCAGCAATGCCACACCTATAATGGAGATAATGGCTGCTACCGGTTCAATCTGTCCAAAAATTTTACCCAGGCCGGACCAGCTTTGGACTGATGCTCCTTTCCCGATGCCCAGCGCATTGGGCAGTTCTTTGAGGATGATGGTAAGCCCGATGCCGGCCATCATTCCTTCAATGACGCTCGAAGGAAAGTAGTTGGCAAAAGTGCCTGCGCGAATGAGGCCCAGCAGTAATTGAATGGCTCCTGCAATGACGATGGCGCAGAGAAAAGTTTCAAAGCCCAGGCCTTGAATGGCAGTGATGACAATAGCAATCAGTCCGGCGGCCGGGCCACTGACACTAATCTGAGATTTGGAAAGGCTACCCACTACAATACCGCCGAGAATGCCGGAAATAATGCCGGCGAAGAGTGGGGCACCGGAGGCCTGAGCAATGCCCAGGCAAAGGGGCAGAGCGATGAGGAATACAATGATGCCCGCGAGGACATCCTTTCTTATGGAAAGAAACATGGTTACTGAAATTTTGAAGGTTGAGAAATG